>DAOVRZ010000063.1:0-32802 GCA_030627905.1 Halanaerobiales bacterium | reverse complement strand
CCTTTGTTTTTCTGTCGTTTCAATTTTTGTAGGTTGTAATAGCATAATAAAATGACTCCTTAAAGTTTTTATTTTATTATACATTATTTTGTTTGTTTTGTGAAGTAGTATCTTTAATAATTAAGCTATGTTGCACTAGTTCGATGCGTAATCCACGAATCTTTACCTGGTGATCAATCCGGCCCAAAAACGCAATATTTCCATCTGGCAACCATTTTACCAGGTCACCAGTTCGATACATCTTTTCTCCTGGAGCAAATGGGTTTTCTACAAATTTTTCTGCGTTTAATTCCTCTCTGTTAAAGTAACCTCTGACTAAACACTCACCCGCGATACAAAGTTCACCATCAATCCCTACCGGAAGGAGTTGTCCATATTGATTGACAATATTAGCCTTAACATTATTTAATGGCTTACCAATCGGTACAATGTGCTCATCTTCTAAATGACGTAAAGAATATCTGGTTACATAGATGGTAGTTTCTGTAGGGCCGTAGATATTTTCCACGTTTGCATTCTTCAATTTTTCATAACATCTCTTTGCTAACTCCCTTGGGAATTCCTCACCGGCAACAAATACATACCGCAAACTCTGAATCTTTGTCAGATCCTCTTCTCTCATTCCATCCAAAAATATGTTAAGCATGGACGGAACAAAGTTGATGTGAGTGACATTGTACCGTTCAATGGCATCCAGGATTGTCGCAACATCCTTTTCTCCTCCTGAAGATAATATCGCCAGTCTACCGTTACCTAAATACCACCCAAACAGTTCAGCAACAGAAACATCAAAGGTAAATGTTGTTTTTAGCAAGTAAGTTCCATTTTCCGTAAGAGGATAATCATTTTCCAGATTGGTTAGAATGTTGACCACGCTTTGATGTTCGACGGTTATACCTTTGGGTTGCCCTGTAGAACCAGATGTATATATTACATAGACAAGATTCCGGGATGTGGTAATTATTGATAGGTTTTCACTATCCCTCTGACATACCTGCGAATCATTCAGGTCAATTATTTCACCAGCAAATTCATTCATACTAATATACTTATTCTGGGTTAATAAAATCGCTGCCCGACTATCATTAAGCATATATTGAATCCGATCTTTAGGATACTCTGGAGTAATTGGTAGATAAGCTCCTCCTGCTTTTAAGATCCCCAGGATTCCGATAACCATCTCCGGTGAACGCTCTACCATAATACCCACAATATGATCAGCTCTGACTCCATTTGCACGCAAGATTTTTGCTATCTGATTTGCTCTTTCATTTACCTCTCTGTAAGTCAGTTGGTGGTCTTCGTAGACAAGGGCAACGTGATTTGGGAACATGTCCACTTTTTCTTCAAAAATTTCAATGAGAGTTTTATCTCTTTGATAGTTAGCACAGGTATCATTAAAATCACCCAGAATTTTTTCTTTCTCTTCCACAGTAAGCATATCAATCTGGTTTAACATCATATTTGGATTAGCAATAATCGCTTTTAAGATCATCTTATAGTGAGAGGCCATTCTAACGATGGTTTCTCTCTTAAACAGTTTAGTACAGTAATCAATATCCAGAATGATTTCATCATCTAGCACACTTGCGGAGATGGAAATATCGAATTTGGACGAATGATTTTCATAAGTGTATGGAGTAAATTTTAAGTCCGTGGTATCTAACTCTCCCCATCCCATATTTTGCATTACAAACATCACATCGAAGAGAGGAGTTCTACTTAAATCTCTTCTAAGATTTAATAACTCAACTAATTCCTCAAATTGAAAATCCTGATTCTCGTATGCATCCAGCGCGTGATTCCGTACTTCATTGAGAAATTCAGCATATGTTTTATTTCCAGCGGGGTAATTTCTCATAGCTAGAGTATTAACGAACATACCGATGATCTTCTGTAAATCCGCATGCGGTCTTCCGGCAACAGGCGTACCTATGATGATCTCTTCTTGCCCACTATACTTAGATAAAAGGATATTTACTCCAGCGAGCAATACCATAAATACAGTGCTATCAGTTTCTCTGGCAAGTTGATGTAAATATCGTGTTAATTCCTGCTCCAATCTAAAGGTTAAGCTTGCACCCTCAAGACTTTGCACAGCAGGTCTTGGATAATCTGTTGGCAGATTTAACACTGGAATAGCCCCACTGAACTGATGAATCCAATATTCTTTCTGCTTTTTCAGCTCATCTGATTTTACACGTAGATTTTGCCACCCTGCATAATCTTTATATTGGATCTTTAGTTCCAGTAACTCTTGTCCTTGATAAAGACTAATAAATTCATTGATTAAAATTGTCACAGAAGTACCATCTGAAATAATATGATGCATGTCTAACATAAGTATGTGCTGAACAGGTGAGAGTGTAGATATTCCTATTCGTATCAATAGTGCTTTTCTTAAATCAAATGGTCTAACGAATTCTCTTACCAATTCATTTATGGAACGTTCTCCATTGTCTATTCTCTCAACGGTAAAGTCTACTGCCTGATGTACCCTTTGTACAATTTGATCCTCTACTCTTTCAAAGGAAGTTCTTAGAGTTTCATGGCGATTAATTAAATCTGAGAATGCCTTTTCTGCTTTTATAAAATGGAAATCACCTTCAACCTTCAGAACAATAGGAATATTATAACCAGTACTCTGTAAATCAAACTGTTGTAACATATACATTCTTTTTTGGGCTGAGGAAGCTCCGTAATACTCCTGTTCGCTTACCTTTTCGATGGCAATGTATGTTGTTCTGGTCGCCCTATGAATTAATTTAGCCATCTCCTTAATAGTGGGACTCTTGAAGATTTGACTTAAGGTCACTTCTACATTAAATTCTTTTTGTATCTTTGCAGTCAGGATCATTGCCTTCAATGAATGACCGCCTAATTCAAAGAAACTATCATTTATCCCCAGATGCTCTACTTTTAAGACTTCTTTCCACATCTCTAGTAACTTCTCTTCGCATTCATTTCGTGGAGATTCGTATTCTGTAGATACAATGATATTGCCTTCTGGTTTTGGTAGGGCTTTGTAATCAACCTTACCATTTTTGTTTAATGGCATCCTTTCTAGTTGCACAAAATAGGACGGAATCATATAATCAGGAAGGTAATTAGCCAGATATTCTCTGATCTCTCCTACAGAAATCTCCCGGTCAGTTACTAGATAGGCAGTTAAATATTTATTTGCATCATCATCTTTACCATCGACAACGACTGTTTCTTTAACCAATTCAGATTTCAGCAAAATATTTTCGATCTCGCCTGGCTCAATTCTAAAACCCCTAATCTTCACTTGATGATCCGCTCTTCCCAAAAATTCAATATTCCCATCAGATAGCCATCTCGCTAAGTCTCCGGTGCGGTACATCAATTCCCTAAGTATAAACGGATTTTCTACAAATTTCTGGGCGGTAAGCTTCGGATTATTTACATACCCTCTAGCCAGCCCATCACCTCCAACAGATAGCTCTCCATATACTCCGATCGGAGTTAATCTATTGTACTGGTCAACAATATATGCAGTTGAATTACTAATTGGTTTTCCGATGGGAATGTTAGCTAGATCATCTTTGTCTACAAGAAAATAGGTCGAAAAAGTAGTATTTTCTGTTGGGCCATATCCATTAACAATCTTCAAATTCTTACAGACTTGTTTTACTTTATATACAAATTTTGGCAATAGCACATCTCCGCCAGATAATAGGTACTTGAGGGTTTTAAACATTTCTGGTCTTTCTTCTGCCATCACATTAAATAGGGGTGCTGTCAACCATAGTATGCTAATCTGATTCTTGACGATATACTTCTCCATCTCTTCAGTTCGGACGATAAGGTCTTTAACACCAAAATGGAGTTCTAAACCGTTTAACAGTGCTCCCCAAATTTCGAAAGTAGATGCATCAAAGGCCAAAGTTCCAGTCTGAAGTATCTTGTCTTTTCTAGTAAATTTTATATAATTTGTATTTTTTACTAATCGGACAACGTTTTTGTTCTCTATCATAACCCCTTTCGGCTTTCCTGTAGAGCCTGATGTATAAATAACATAGGCTAAACTAGCTGGAGTAGAAGTGATTGGTAAGCCAGAAATCTCTCTTGAGTAATTTGTTTTATCTAAGAGATCAATCAAATTATAATCCGTACCTGACCATTTTTCCGGCTCTCCCTGGGTCAGAAGGATATCCACAGCACAATCTTCTAACATCAACTTGATTCGATCTTTGGGGTATTCCGGGTCTATTGGAAGGTATGCACCACCGGCTTTCAGGATGGCGATAATGCCGATAATCATTTCTAAGGATCTTTTAGAGAAGATACCAACCAATGTATCTTCTTTTACCCCTTTTTCTCTTAAAAGACCAGCCAGACTATTAGCTTTTTCATTTAATTCTTTATAAGTTAGTTTCTTGTTTCCAAAAACAACCGCCACTTTGTTTGGATTTAGTACCACTTGCTCTGTAAATAACTCTTGAATAGTTCGATCTTTAGGAAACTCAGAGTAGGTATTATTAAATTCATAAAGAATCAGCTCTCTCTCCTCCTCAGTGGTCATTTGAACTGCACTTAATTTGACCATTGGATTGGTTGCGATCGCTTTTAGAATATTTTTTAAATGGGAAAACATTCTACTTATTGTTTCCATTTTAAACAAAGCAGTTCTATAATCCACATCTATACTGATCTCGTCATCTCCTTCACTTGCTAAGATGGTTAGATCCATTTTTGCTACTCTGTTACAATACTCTATTGGTCTAATTGTTAAATTTGGGAGATTATATTCAGCCTTTTCCATGTTTTGCATAGTGAAAATGACATCAAATAGTGGGTTTCTGCTTAAATTTCTTGCCAAATCTAATTTTTCCACCAGTTCTTCAAATTGATAGTCCTGATTCTCATAAGCCTTTAAGGCATTTTTACGCACTTCTTTTAAGAAATCTACATAGGTTTTACAGCCAAACGGTTGATTTCGTATTGCAAGAGTATTTACAAACATACCGATCATTTTTTCGAGATCAACATGTTGACGACCAGCGATGGCGGTTCCTACGATGATATCTTCTTCTGCACTATATTTTGACAGCCAGATGTTAATTCCTGATAATAGTACCATGTACATGGTGCTTCCAGTTTCTCTAGCAATTTTTTTGAGGCTTGCTGTCAATTGCTGGTCTAATGTAAATTTAACACTATCTCCCTCAAAATTGTGTACCATAGGCCTAGGATAATCAGTTGGCAGGTTCAATACTGGTAATTCACTACTAAACTGGCTCATCCAATATTCTTCTTGCTTTTTCATCAGTTCAGATTGCAACAGATGATTTTGCCATGCTGTAAAATCTGTATATTGGATTGTTAACTTTTCTAATTCCTTACCTTCATAAAGACTGGCAAATTCTTTAATCAGGATTGCCATAGATGTACCATCAGATATTATATGATGCATATCAAACATGATCATATAATGACTATCTTCAAATCTAAGTACTTTTACTTTCATCAAAGGTGCTTTACTCAAATCAAATGGTCTTACGAATTCTGCAATAACTCCCTCGGGTGTTTGTTCCGTCTGTTCAACAAACTCTAGCATAAATTCTACTTTTTCATGTACCCTTTGTACAATCTGCTCATTTACAATTTCAAAAGATGTCCTTAAGGTTTCGTGTCTTTGAATCAGCTCGTCACAAGCTTTCTTTACTTTAACTAAATCCAGTTCTCCATAAATATCAAGTACCCCTGGCATGTTATAAGCAAGACTGTTTTTCTCAAATTGCTGAAGCAAATACATTCTCTTTTGAGCTGAGGATGCCTCATAATATTCTTTTACCTCAACCTGCTTAATGGGTTCATACACTGTCCTGGTGACATTTTGAATATATTCGCTAATTCCTTTGATAGTAGGTTGCTTAAATATTTCATTTAAGGGAATGGCTACCTCAAGCTCCCGGTGAATTCTTGAAACTAGAGTTGTCGCTTTTAAAGAATGCCCCCCCAAATCGAAATAATTATCATTTATACCAACTTCATTGATCCCTAGAACCTCTTTCCATATTTTTGCTAATATTTCTTCTGTTTCATTGCGAGGGGCTTCATATACTGCGCCAGTTACTATCGTTCCATCTGGTGCTGGTAATGCATTTCTATCTACCTTTCCATTGGGGGTCAAAGGCAGTTGGTCTAATTGTATGAAATAGGTTGGAATCATATATTCAGGCAAAAACCGGGATAAATATTCTTTCAATTCTCTGATCGTTACTTTCTGATTGGAAGTAACGTAAGCACATAAATACTTAACTCCATTTTGATCAATTCGGTCTATGACAATAACATCATTGAGTGGTTCATAGTTTAATAGTTGACTTTGAACTTCCCCCAATTCAACTCTAAATCCCCGAATTTTTACTTGATGATCGACTCTCCCCAGGAATTTTATATTGCCGTCAGGCAACCACTGAACCAGGTCACCAGTCTTATACATTCGAGTACCAGGCATGAAGGGATTAGGGAGAAATCTCTCTGCTGTGAGTTCTGCTTTGTTTAAATAACCGACTGCCAAACCATCTCCTGCTATGTATATCTCTCCTACTGCTCCCTGTGGAACAAGGTTATAATTCTGATCTAATATGTAAATTTGTGTGTTGGCTAGAGGCTTCCCTATAGGGACATTTTTGCCAATCGGTTGTCGCTGTCCATATTTGTAAAAAGTTGCACAAATGGTTGTTTCTGTAGGCCCATATCCGTTAATAATCTGCATATTCTGATGTAAAGCCAAATAGTTTTCTAGAATGTAATCTTGAATTGGCTCTACCCCAACCAACATCTTATTCAATTTTATCTGTTCATGACGTAAGTGCTCATTTACTTCCTTTAAGAGCGTCGGAGGAATATACGCAAAAGTAATTTCATCATCGATTATGGTTCTCGCCAGTTTCATAATATCTGGAATCGTCTCATTATTGAAAAGAATTAAAGTTGCACCAAAGACCAAGGGCATAAAAATCTCAGAAACACTAACATCAAAGGCAATGTTGGTCAAACTCAAACAACAGTCTCCTGTTCCTACATCTCCTTCAAAGTTCTGGTATAAATTGAATAAAAAGTTATTTAATGCTCTATGTGGAATCATAACCCCTTTGGCCTTACCGGTGGTTCCTGAAGTAAAGATGATATAGGCTATCGTTTCTTGATTTATCTCCAGATTTAATAAATCTACATTAGAATCAGTTTCCATATTTAAGCTTTGTGCTTCCAACGCAATCACTTGACAATTGAAGGAAAATGTATTTATCAAATGCTCATGTGTCAATAAAACACTAGCACTGCTGTCCTCCAACATGTACATAACTCTTTCCTCAGGATATGCTGGATTAATAGGTAAATAAGCTCCGCCTGCCTTTAAAATACCTAAGATTCCTACAATCAGTTCAATGGATCGTTCTGCCATTATCCCTACAGGCTGATTTATAGTAATCCCATTTTTTCTTAAGGTTCTTGCCAATTGGTTGGCCCGCCGATTTAGTTGATCAAACGATATTTCATCATTCATGTATTTTACTGCAATTACTTCAGGTGTTTTCATTGCCCATTCTTCAATTAATCTACAGACATTTTTATCCTTCGGATAAGATAATTTTGTGTTATTCCACTGAACTAGTAATGTGTTCTTTTCTTCAACTGTAAGCAACTCAATCTCTACTAACTTCCTCTGCGAATTTTCCAATATCGAAGTCAATAGGTTAGTAAAGTGCTTAGCCAAAATTTGAATGCGCTGCATATCAAACATCGAAGTATTATAAATTAACTGCATTGTAATCTGGTCGTCGATTTCCACTGCCAAATTAAGGTCAAAATGAGTTGATTCCTCTATAGAATGGAATACAACCTTTAACTTATTAATGTCTTTACTAAGTTGCCTATCTAAAGGATAATTTTCAATAACAACAATTGAGTCAAAGATATTTTCATCTGATTTAATTTGACTATATGACTTGATGTCTACCAATGACACATTTTCATATTTAGTTCTTTCCTTTAGAGTATGATCAATTTCCTTTAGAAGGGATATGGCGCTTTTCTTTGAATCACTCATCACTCGAAGGGGGACAGTGTTAATAAATAATCCGACCATGTCTTCCAAACCTTTGATATCCGCACTTCTACCTGATACAGTAGTACCAAAGACTACATCCTTGGTATTATTGTATCTTTGAAGTAATATTCCCCATACTGTGTAAATTATTGAAGCAGTAGTTATGTGATTCTCTGTGGTTAGGTCAGTGATCCTGCTGGATAAACTTTTATTTAATTTGAACTCATATCGGTTTGTCTCGAGTTGACCTTTATTTATGTCCAATGAACCCAGAAATAAAGTCTTACTCTCAAAGCCAGCTAAATACTCCATCCAATAGTGTCTTTGTTCAGTTTGATCTTGATTCTGTAGCCATTTAATATATTCCTTAAATGAGTTTTTTGTGCGTTTTTCTACCTGAAGTCCCTCTGAAAGTGTATCATAGGTTTGAAACAGCTCTTTTAATATGACTCCGCTACTCCACCCGTCAAATAAAATATGATGATTGCTGATTATCATCATAAATTCTTCTTTATTCAATAAGATTAATGTGACTCTCAAAGGCTCCGTACGGATATCTATCTTTTCATTTCGTTCTTGTTCCTTAATCTCTTTTATTCTTATGTCTTTTTCCCAACTAATCAAACTTGAGAAATCATAAAATCTAATTGGCAATTGATGTCTTTTTAAAATTATTTGCATAGGTTTCGAAGTTTTTTCCCATCTAAAAACAGTCCTCAACATTTCATTGGTTTAAACAACATGATCCCATGCTTTTTTCATTATTTCCAAATCTAGCCTTCCACGAATTGTTAAACATAGCTGCTCAAAATAGTGATTATTATCAGGATTCTTTAGGAAATGATAAAGCATACCTTCTTGTATTGGAGTTAATGACTGTATGTCTTGAACATTTTGTTTTTTAAATTTGTTCTGTTGATTAGACATATCTAATCCCCTTTCAAAATATTAGCTTTAGTTATACCCATCTTATGAGCATAATGAAAATTTAATCATTGGTGACCTCCTAAATTTCACCTAACGATTTCGACTCCAATTTCATTTTATTGGTATTTAATACGTTATTATATAATAACATCTCATCTTTAGTTTGTCAACCTTTTTGCTTAAATATTGAAAATACAAAGAATTATTCCGTTATCATAAACAACATTTTTTTATAAAATCTATAATCACCTTCATCTGTTATATTTGTTACGTATCTACATAATTTTTTTTCTAAACATCTGAGCTTTTGAATCCAAATACTCTATTCAATTTATTTTCTAGTTATTTAAACAAAATCTAGAATATGGTCGAGTAGATAATACCTTCCATATTCTGAAAGTTGCGATGCTTCCCCCCACAAATCCGAACAAACGTGACTACCGCATCCGGCTCCTCTCGTTACCATTACTAAATTATCTTCATTAACCCAAAATATTCACATATATTCTCTGTCTAGGTAAAGGATTCTTGTTGTTAAAAGTCGAATTAACCCTTCCCAAAAACGACCTTTTTAATCAAATTAAAATTTCTTCTCCTTATACGATTACCCCAAATAATTTAATTATTCTTGTGTAAAATTAAGCCATCATTGCCAAACACAAGTATCTTTCCCAAAATAAAAAAGAGGAAAAGCGCACCGATTGAGCGGTTCACACTTTTCCTCACCCCTTAATACCTATGATTAGTATCACAAATTTTCCCATTTCTATACCTGAATATTGTTGCTCTTACAACGGTAAGCTACATCGTCATGGCTTTTATCAGCGAAATGTAATCAATGGTAATGCAACTTACACGATCTACATTGCCCGTAAAATCTGTCCCATTTGCCGCCAAACCTATTCACAAATCCCTAACATTCTAATTCCACACTTTCAATACTCATATCAGGTGATCTTTACAATCCTTACTTACATGTCCTTAAAAGAACTCTCTTATCAACTGATCTTAAAAACCTTAGAACAACAAAACACTATCTCCATATCCAATCAACATCTTAGTTTTTATCGCCAATACTTCATCCATTCTAGGTCCTTAATCAAACTTTTCTTGACCGCTCACCCTCAATTCTATTACGACATAGATTTTACCCACTAATACACCAAGAAATTCTACACTCATTAATAAGTAAACTTCATAAATTCTCGAATCTGTACCAAAACCTTAATCTCATTTACTTTGAAACCATATCTATTACCTTTCTTACCTTCTGTACAATGTACATTAAGGGTAATGTGATAAGGTGGTACATTTTTATTTTAGCATGAGCAATTTCTCTCACAGCCTTTTACCTATTGCTCTTCATTAAAATAAATTTTATAAAAATGCATCTGTTTTTCCGGATCATATCCTCTTTCAATAAACTTACTGTTATCTCCTTCAGGCGAATTCTTTATTTTAATCTCAATCTCTGTATCTAGTTTGATCAAATTCTTAAACTTTCGTTTCATACTTTTCACAGCACGATCGGAAATTTTAAATTTTTCATTGACATTCAAATCATTTGCTTCATCATAGTCCTGTTTATAACTTTTAAAATCTTCAATGCAATTTGTATCCACCAAAACTTCATTGGAGAAGCGATCCATATCAAATTCCTCATTCGTGGAGAAATAAGATATTGCATTATTTAAAAAGACAGCTTGCTCTTTTTTATCAGCTTGATGAAGTGTACCATAGATATCTTCGCAAAAGTTTTTACATAAACCTAAATATGTCTTTGTATGAAAAGCATGATCTTGAACCTCAGTTACTCTTAAAAACTCTTCTTTCCAGTATAAAGCTTCTTCATCAGCATTTTTTGTCACAGCATCGACAATGCAGATCTTATATCCATCACTAGAAGCACTATTAAATATCAGACAACCTTTATCCAACTTTTTAATATTGATTCCCTCTTCATGATTTACATTAAAATTTCTTTCAGCTTGCGTTACCTTTAAATAAAGTTCCTTATTTTCCGATTTAAATATACCTATAGCATCAGTTGGTTCACCATCTAACAAACAGTTAGATAAATAAACCATATAAAATTCACCATTTTTAATCTGTGGGTGAGTGGATTTTTCATATAGGTGTTTCAAAATATTCACTGACTGATCATAAAAATTTCCGCGTTCTAGAAAAATTTTGCTCAGATACATATATAATTCATTTAAATGAATATCAGTTTCGTGATAAAATTTATACAGCATATCACTCTTAAAAGAAGATAAAAAATATTTGAGTAAGAGGACTCTAGTAGCATCATTATTTAAGCGGGCCAGCCCATTAGAAATTATAACCCCTTCATTGCGTTGTTTATTTCCTACCTTATGAATGACTATTTGCTCTAATTTAACACTTTTAAAATCAAACATTTGATTGCTTCCTCTCTGTGTGGATTTGTCAAAATAGTACACTAATTTGATCAAAATATTGAGGCTAAGTAATAAGAATTCTACATAGCTGGTCATACATCCTGCAAAATAACTTATTCATTTGAGTTGTATATATGCGCTGGTTTATTAAAGATAATTATGCTATTATTTCTTAACATAAAGAAAGTAGGGAATAAACCCCTACTCTTAAACACAAACATATCAATGAAATTTAATCTAACCATTTTTCATAAATCTCTGGAAAAGGTTTTAGAGCACGATCACATATTCCATGTAAATAAGCAATAGCCATACCATAGTTTATAACTGGAATACCTGCGGCTTTAGCTTCATGAAGACGAGCAAGCATCTCTTTGCGGTTAAGCATGCAACCAGCACAGTGAAGTATTAGATCATATTCAGATAGATTAGACGGATATTCTCTACCTGCAACATGATCAAATTGCAAATCATCGCCGACCTTCTTTCTAAGCCACTTAGGAATCTTGATTGTACCAATATCATCAATAACTCTACGATGGGTACATGCTTCTGCGATCAATATTTTATCGCCAGGTTTTAACTCTTCTAGTTTTTTTATTCCATCTAAATACAAATCAAGATCACCTTTATATCGTGCAAAGAGAACAGAAAAACCTGTTAGCAAAATATCTTCTGGAACTAGTGGCGCTACCTTCATAAAAACCTGAGAATCAGTAACTACAATCTTTGGTTTCTCATGTAATTTAGCTAACGTCTCTTTTAATTCGGTTTCTTTCGTTACAATGGCAATACCATCATGATCTAATATATCTCTTAATGTTTGAACCTGAGGTAAGATCAATCTTCCTTTAGGAGCAGCGGAATCAATTGGAACTACTAGCACAACTACATCTCCTGGATTGATCAAATCACCTATAATCGTATCTTTTTCATAATCAGTAGGTGCATTTTTCGCTATCTCATCTCGTAATGGTTCAATTCCTTGTTTTTGTTCAGCACTAACCATAATCGGACGAATACCAGTTTCACTCTGAACTTGATTGATAAGTTCATCAGAATTATTGTGAATCAAATCACTTTTATTCATAGCGATAACTACAGGGATTTTTCTATCTTTAAATTTCACCAACAACTCTTCTTCGTAACTACCTATACCTACCTCAGGCTCTAATACCAAAACTGCTAAATCTGTCTTACGAATAACCTCTATAGTCTTCTTAACCCGTAACTCTCCAAGAGTACCAACATCATCAATCCCTGCTGTATCAATCATTACAACTGGGCCAATCGGTAATAGTTCCATCGCTTTATAAACAGGGTCTGTTGTAGTTCCTGCAATTTCAGAAACTAAAGCTAAATTCTGATTTGTTAAGGCATTAATTAGACTAGACTTTCCAGCATTACGACGACCAAAAACCCCAATATGTAGACGACTTGCTTTCGGAATATTCTGCATTTAAATCATCTCCAATATTTTAGATAGCTTCCCATATAAACAAAGAATTATAGTGTGTCTAATCTTTCATTATTGTTGCTTAAGAGATGATCTCTTAGCAAAACCTAGGATAAATCCAAGAGCAATAGCGAGCAAAGCAGCACTCATAACCCGAAACTCAGATGGCAAAAGAAATGTTATAGTATGTGCAGGAATCCAGAACCAAATACATGCGAATCCAACCACTCTAAACATGTTTTTCCAATCAATACTAGTATAAACATCTGCAACTGGCCAGATGGTAAAAAGTTGCCCTCTCTCGATTAGGGTATCTGTAACGCGATGGAACACCATCATTGGAAAAGCAAAGATAGTATTCATAAAAAATGATTTCCAAAAAGCAGGCATTATCGCAGATCCCTTACCAAACAGCAATCCCTGGTTAAGTAATCCATCAACACCGAAAGAAAAAATTGGAAAAGCTACTGTAAAAACTACTCCCAAAAATCCCCAAACAAGAACACGCTGATGTAAACGTATTCCTCGAAGACGCCAACGACCAGTAACAATTTTACCTCCTAAAAGCTCACCCATCGTCCCAAGCAAACCTATCTTAATAATTCCCATTAAATAAGGATATGCTTGCGTTGCCTCAACAAACATATCTCTTGACTCAGGAATCGAAAGAATTGCCACCACGCAGCCTAAAAGAGCTATCCAAATTGTTGATAACAGTTTGTCCATTTTCAAATTCCTCCATTTTGTTCTATTCTTATTCACGTATAGCAAAAGATTTATTATCAATCGCTATATCCAGCACTTTCATGCTTTTCTCTCATAACACCCCCAATAGCTATTAATACATTTTATTACACCAACTGATATAAGTCCCATTACATTTAATTATACCACAAAACATCAAAATCCTCTTACAAAATAAAAATCCAGAGTAAAAACTCTGGATTTTTTTAAGCTCATTCGCTATCGTCAAACTAGCTCCCATACCCTGAGCAGTTTCAAAATACCAACTACCACTTGGTTCAATGACACTATATTTCTTACAACCTCTTAATCAATTGCCTCTACAACAATCTTATCGCCAGCTTTTATTGATCCACCCCGAATAATACAAGCAAAGATTCCTTCAAGTGGCATGATACAACTTCCAATTTTTTTGAAAATTTCACAGTCATGATGACATTTTTTACCTATTTGTGTAACTTCCATTATGACTTCTTCACCAATCTTTAATAATGTTCCAACAGGTAATTTATGAAGAATTAACCCTTTTGTAGTGATATTTTCAGCGAAATCACCAAATTTTAATTCTAATCCTTTATTTCTCATCTTATCAATACTTTCTTCTGCCAAAAGGCTTATCTGCCGATGCCAATTACCTCCATGAGCATCACCTTCTAATCCAAATCCTTCCTTTAAAATCCCCACAGGAATCTCCACTTTAACAGTTCCCTTTTTCTCGCTACGACAAACTGCTATAACTATTCCTTCCATTATTTATAACCTCCCTATTTTATAATATTTTCTATATTTAAATTTTCATTGTTAGTAATTTGATTCGCTGTTTGAAGGCATATACTGCATCCAACTCACCGCAACAAAAGTTAATTATTATCCTCCTATTTGAAACATATCCCTTCTAGAACTCTCTCCTCTTTCTTCCAAAAAATTATGATGTCCTGGTTTAAGCATAATCGCTTTTATAAATTTATCTTTAATATCATTTACATCAATAATTTTTCCATTCTCATCATGAAGATCGATCTCAAGATTACTATCAAGGCATGGTCTTAATCTTCCATCTGATGTCAAACGAAGCCGGTTACAAGTTGAACAGAAATTATGACTAATGGGGGTAATAAAACCGATTGTGCCTTGTCCAGAAGGAACTTTATAAGTGGTAGCTGGCCCGCTACTTTTTACCATTGCTGGAATAAGTTCAATCTCTTTCATAATTTGATTTCTTATATCCTCTAAAGAAATATATCTTGCAGCTGATAACTCTTTTGATTGACCAAGAGGCATAAACTCGATAAATCTCACATGAATGGGATTATTATGACTTAAATTGACAAAATCTAAAATTTCATCATCATTGACACCCTTCATCATAACTGTATTAACCTTTACGGGAGTTAATCCCACTTTAAGAGCTGTTTTAATTCCCTCTAGAGCCTGATCAAAATTATCTCTTCTAGTAATCATTTTGAATTTATCCCTATCCAAAGTATCTAGGCTAATATTAACTCTATTTAAACCTGCATCTTTTAAATCTTCAGCATACTTGCCTAAAAGGATACCATTTGTAGTTAAACTAATATCCTCCAAGCCTTTAACTTCATTTAAATGCCTAATAAAATCTACAACTCCCCCTCTAACTAAAGGTTCTCCACCTGTAATCCTTACTTTCTTTATGCCTAACTCAACACCAACTTTAACGATTTGTATAATCTCTTCATACCGTAAGATATTATCATGAAATTTATATTCAACACCTTCTGAGGGCATACAGTACTGACAACGAAGATTGCATCTATCTGTAATTGAAATTCTTAAATAATCTATTTTGCGTCCAATTTGATCTAATAACTGTTTCATCTCCTGACTCCTCCTTTTCTTTCTTGTTATACCCACATTATGTTACTTTTATCTCACCGCTCTATTCAGTCCTATAGCCTCCAAGAATTTCTACCTCTCTTTTAAAAGAAGAAGATTTCAAAATGTTAGTGAACTCGTCCAGCTAAAGCTGAACATCGGAGCTTCAGTAGGGGATTCTACCCCCACTGAAGATTAAAAACAATTCCCCCCACTTATAGAAGTGGGGGTCTTAACTCAAAAGATCAAATGCTGAATTCTCCATTCTCGCAAATACTTTGACTTATATATAATTCGGTATTATATAATAGTATCCTTCATAATTTTAAAAGTTTTAATATTCCAAAATAAAAAGCGCTTCATAAAGCGCTTTCAAAAAATGAAACAGAAACCTCTTCACCTAACTGCCACTCTTTATCATCTCTACTCAAAATATCTGCTTGAATAATAGTCTCATTGATATTTAAAAAGTATGTAGTGAATGATCCCATAAACTGTTTTTGAATAATCTTCCCCCTAGCATCTCCGCTGTTTTCTATAATATTTACATGTTCTGGTCTAACAAACCTCTCCTCACCATTTTGTTTTTTTACTATGTTGACCCTTCCAATAAAATCAGCCACAAAGTGATTCTGTGGATACTGGTAAATCTCCTTTGCAGGTCCAATTTGGGCTATTTCACCATTATTCATCACAACTATACGATCTGAAATACTAAGGGCTTCTTCTTGATCATGGGTTACGTATAACATTGTAATATCCAAATAGGTTTGCAAATCCTTAATTTCTTTTCTCATTTTAATTCTAAGTTTAGCATCCAAATTACTCAAAGGTTCATCTAATAACAAAACTTTTGGATTCATTACTAATGCTCTTGCTAAAGCAACCCTCTGCTGCTCCCCTCCACTTAGTTGTGCAATCTCTTGATTACGATATTGTTCTAACCCTACCATCTCCAACATCTTCTCTCCCTGATATAAAGCTTCTTTTTTACTGATTCCCTTAAATTTCAAACCGTAAACTACATTTTTGATAACATTCATATGTGGAAATAAGGCATAGCTTTGAAACACTGTTGCAGTAGGTCGCTGATTAGGAGGATAACTCGTTATGTCTATACTTTCAAGAATAATCGAACCACTAGAAGGAGATAAAAATCCTCCAATCATTTTTAATGTAGTCGTTTTTCCACATCCACTAGGCCCTAGAATACAAACCAATTCTCCTTGATTGACATCCAGATTTAAATTATGAACGACATTATTTGAACCAAAATTTTTAGTTAATTGTTTCAATTGCAGATACATTTGTTTTCCCCCTACCCACAAAAAAAGTTGAATTTTTCTTTTTTAAGATAAACCATGCAAAACTAATGTTAATAATTAATACTGAGATAATAATAAGATTCGCAAATACTGCTCCGATTCCAATATCACCATTCTTAATAGCATCAAACATTTCTACAGTAGCAACCTTTGAACCTGGTGAAATCAGAAATATGATAGCCCCAATCGTTGTCATTGTCGATGTAAAAGTATTAATAAAACTAAGTAAAAAAGCAGGTTTTAAGCTTGGAAGAACGATATCTTTAAATACATGAAATTCACTGGCCCCTAAATCCTTTGCGCTAGACTCAATATCAGGGTTTAACTGACTTAAGACTGCTGCACCTGTTTTCGTTCCTAAAGGTAATTGACGATAAATACAGTTTACTACTACAATAAATGCAGTACCAGTTAATGCTAATGGTTTGTTATGAAAAGCAAGTATGTAACCAATTCCAAAAAAAGTACCAGGGATCATAAATGGTAGAGTAGCCACAAAATCTAATACCCGGCTTCCAGGGATCTTCTTTCTTTCAAGAATATAAGATAGAAAAAGACCAATAATACTCCCAACAAAACCTGCAATAAATGAATACTTTAAACTTCGAAGAAAACTTTCTAATTTTACATAATTTAAGTTTTTTACATGTATCAAGCTGAAAGAATAATTCACTCCCCAGGTTTTTGCAAAAGCTCCCCAAAAAATCGTTGAATACTTTAAGATCTCAAAAATAAGAAAACTCCACGTTATTGATGCTAAAATTATTTTAAGCCATCCAGGTAATTTCAAACTACTATCCCCAGATTGGACCGTTTTACTGGTAAAAAATTGTGATTTACTCATTACCCGTCGATAAACAAAGAAGACGATCAGAGCTGGCAAAAGCAGTAAAGTACTCATAGCTGAAGCTTTCGAAAGATTATACAATCCAATTACATTAAGATAGGCTTCCGTAGCCAATACACTAAAGCCACCTCCTATAATAATAGGAGTTCCAAAATCAGATAATGACTTAACAAAAACAATTAATGCTGCTGCAATAATACCAGGTTTTGCCATTGGAATTGTTACTTTCATTAAAGTTTTAAAGCTACTGGCTCCCAAATCAAGTGAAGATGCTTCAATGCTTTTATCAATCCCTCTCAAAACACCAATTATTAATAATGCAGCTAGAGAGGCATGAGATATAGACTGCATTAAGACTATACCGTGCCAACCATAAGGGTTTAGCTTCAGGCCAAGTAGTTTATATATAATTAAACCTCTTCTTCCAAATAACATAATATAAGATAGTGATGAAACAAAAGGTGGTGAAATCATTGTTAAAAGCAAAATTGCAAAAACAATTTTTTTCCCCTTTAAATTGGAATGGGTCACATATAAAGCTATACTCAAACCTAAAACTAAAGCAAAAAAAGTAGTTAGTACAGCCACAAAAAGACTATTTAATAATAACTCTCGGTTTTGTGTGAATAATTGCTTGTAACTACTAAAATCCAATGATCCATTATTAAAAATACTTTTAAGCAATACTGCTACTATAGGCCATAGAGTAAAAATCAAAACACCGCCAATGACAACTATATAAATGACTTTTTCAAAGATAGCATAAATTGGGGTATCTCTTCGAGATACCCCAAACACTTTAGTTATAAAATCTTTGTTTCCATTCTTCAACAATCAAATCCCTCGCTTCCCCAGCAATCTCAAAATCGATCTTTTGTAATTTTGCATCTTTAATCGATTCTAATACTTTTGGAGGTTCTATTCCTATTCTAGTAGGAACTCTTATACAATTATCTCTTAAAATATTCTGACCTTTTTCTGACAAACACCAATCCACAAAAGCTTTAGCTCCTTCTAAATTCTTTGCACCTTTTAATATTGCTACTGGAGATGGCCACCATGGAGTACCATCTTTAGGAAACACAGAAACTATTGGATACCCTTGCGCTTTTAACCCTTCACCAGTATCAGGAGCTAACCCTACCATTACTTCACCTAAAGCAGCCTTCTTCGGAGGTTCACTACCCCTCTTTGCATAATAGGCAATATTGTTGTTCAATTTTTCTAAGAACGCCCAACCTTCTTCTTCACCCATAGATTGCAAAATGCCTGTTAAAATAGTATAGGCAGTACCAGAAATAGAAGGATTAGACATTAATATCTCATCTTTAAACTCAGGTTTTATCAGATCGACCCATCTTTGGGGTACTTCAATACCCAATTCTTTACAAATATCTGTATTAACAATAAAACTAACAGTTACTAAAGAGACTCCAGTCCAATATCCATCTTTATCTCTGTACTTTGCAGGAATATTTTCAGCCTCTTTAGATACATATTGCTCTAACAACCCATCTCTTTTTGCAGCAATAAAACTATCCACTCCACCACCAAACCATATATCTCCGAGTGGTTTACCCTTTTCTGCTCTAATTCTTGCTAAAACTTCACCTGAAGACATATCTAAGTATTCTACTTTAACACCTGTATCTTTTTCAAACTCAGAAAAAATCACATCTTTTCCACCATATGCAGCAAATACTTTAATCTTTGTGCCTTCCAAAGAATTTTTAGAAATATTTGTTGCAAATACTGTTCCTACCAAAACTACTGATAACATAATCGCTAATAATACCAAACTTTTTTTCATAATTTGACCTCCTCAAACCTATTGTTATTATATTCTACAGGAAAAAATTCATCTTCCTTAACAGCATTTATAAAGTCTTTCAAATCCCTAATTCCATCTGAAAACGAAGTCGCATATTTTCCTATTCTTTCGATTCTATGGGCATCACTTCCACCTAAACATGGGATACCTAATTCAAGACCCAGATGATAAGCTCGACTATTATTTTCAAAAGTTGTATTACCATTAAAAACTTCAATTCCTGATAGATTATCTATTTGTCGAATGAATTCTCCCATTCCTCGACCATTGTTCCTAAAAGGATGAGCACTTAGTGCAATTCCCCCTTTTTGATTGATTAAAGAAATTAATTCATTAGCATGTGATTTCCCAGCTATATGTGCCTGCGGAACTTCTTCAAGGCCAAAAACCAATAAATCGCCCTCATAGGTTAATAACTCCATGCCAACAATTACTAAAAAGTTGTGTTTTTTTGATAGTTCATTTGCTTCATCAATAATCCCATTACTTTCATGGTCAGTAATACAAATACCATCAAGTCCAATTCCTTTAGCCTGGATAATCGCTTCCTCAAAATCTATTCTGCTGCATGATGAATATTTCGATGTATGTACATGAATATCTATTAACACACAATCACCTCGACTTTAACTGGCTTAAATTACTTATAAAATTTTCGTTCATCTCATCCTCCTGATGATCTGGAGGTAATGAAATTACATTTATCTGAAATCCATTATCCTCCAATTGTTGCTGTAGTTCTATAAAGAAAATTCCCTGATTCGGACAACAAGAAGGACTATTCCCTATTCCAATCACCCCAACTAATTCAAGTCCATGTTCCCTGTAATTTAGCAATTCTTCCATCAATCCATTTAATAGTTTTTGGCAGTGATTACGATAATCTAAAGTATCATATTCTTCTACAGTCATAGGTGGCCTCTGCAAACCCAAAAAACGCTGTTCAGGACAGGGAAGTTGAACTATTCCAATTCCTTCTCTTAATAAAAACTCTATGACTGTGGGGAAGGCACCTCTGGCTCTGGCCCATCCTTTGATTACACTATTTTGATTTAGAATACAATGAGCAAGAAGAACAATCTTATTTTTACGCTTCACAACTATTCTTTCCTTTCATTAATTCCATAGGTAAGGCTTTAACAAGATAATAAACTATAATACAACTTCCAATTTTATCTACTAAGTTACCAGTAATTCGGGGTAAAAAAGCCGCTGTAAATATTTTTTGACCAGATTTTAGTAACCAAATAACAAAAATATCTGTACCACCACCTGTTAATCCTCCAAATATAGCTACAGCAATTGGTGTCCCTATCAATGGTGCAACAACAGATATAATTAAACCTGTAATGATAGCAGTTCCTAAACTGAAATTCCTTTTTTTTGCTATAAAACCAACTATCACACCAATCGCAAGACTAACAATACCAAAAGGAATTGCTGTTGGCCCCTGAATAATACCTAAAACTAGATTAGTTACTACACCAACTAAACCTCCAACCCATGGTCCCAGAATAACTGCAGAAAAAATAGTACCAATAGCATCCAAAAAAAGTAGTGGGATTTTTACCATTGTTACCAGATAGCCTCCAATAATGTTAATTACGACACATAGTGAAGCAATAACAAGAGCTTGTGTAGAAATTTTTTTATTCATAATATCCTCCTCCTATCTATTAAAATAGTATTTCGACACCGTCTATAAAATTCCTTTATTACTAGTATAAAATTATTTTATAAAAAATAAAATTCCACACAAAAAACTGTCTCTACTCTCCAATAGGTTTCTGAAGATTCAAGACAGTTAAGATTTTAACAAATTAATTTTTAAAAATCATAAGGATATAAAAAATTACCATCAGTTATGAAAAATAAAGTCTTTCAAAAACTTACCACTTCTATAATCATAAACACAAATATTTCTGCCATTTTGGAAAAATATTTTGTTATCTCTAATATACTTAATCGTATAAAATCTCAGATCATACTTGCAATTAAGAGTAATCTCCTTTTTAAACTCAAAACTATCTTTATCGAATATAAGTAATTTTTGATAATCTACATTTGGTGTATTATCTCTTAAAAAGAAAACTAAATTTTGTTCGATAATCATAGGATCAGAGAAGTTTAAGATTAATGAATCATCATTTCTATCAGGTATATCGATCAACTCATCAATCAAAATTGTTTTCACAACCTGATTATTCTTAAGATCAAATACTAATACCTCTCGCGAATTGTTAAAAGTAACTACCAAATAATCCTTATAACTCAGGATATCATATCTTTCAAAAGGATGTCTTTCTGTAAATTTATAAATACTCTCCCTTTGTAAAGTTTCTAAATCAAATTTCATAATGTAACTTTTCCTATTCAGCGGTACAAAAGGCGGAACCCCAATGATTACGCTAGAGTTATGCCTTTGTATATTCTTTTTATTTATAATCTCACCAATTTTTTTTGACTGATATAATAATTCATAAGTGTTCAAATCCAAAATTTGCAAACCAGTATAACCATCTTCTGTATATGCTGAATTGCTGATAAATATTTTATCTCCAATGATTTTAAACACCCGCGAATTGGGGAAAATTTTTATTTTTTCTTCTATTTCACCCTTCTTATCAAGTACAAAAAACTGTTTCCCCCATACCCCAACCCGTTTACCGTCATCAACAACAAAAATCCTCTCATCATCTGCTATATCTCCATATACAACATACGTATCAAACTCAAAATCCAATTTAATTTCATAAGAATCAGAATCAATACCAATAATTTTTTTACCAATATCAAAAAATAAAATTTCAGAAAGATCAGCATCATTGTTCTTAATAATATCAGTACAACCTATAACACTAAATAAAACTAAAAAACAAATTAAAAAAACTGTATATTTTTTTACCATAAAATCACCACTCTTTTTATAGTTAAGAGTTAAGAGTTAAGAATTGAGAATTATTTAAATCTATATTCTCAATTCTTAACTTTAAATCTTACCTCTTAGTTTGTTTTTAACTCTTAATTCTTAACTCTTAATTCTTAATTAATTATAGTCTCCCCCTACCCAATAAGTCATACCATCTTCAGCTAGATTTGAAGGAGTTACCCAAGTATCAAGCCAGCCTTCATCTTCAAGATTAATTCCTTGTGAGAGCCATCCTCTATAAACAACTTTTGAACAGTACCAGTCATCATTACTACTTCTAGAAGTAAATACACTATAAGGTTTACCAACAAACTGTTTACTATAATTCAAAGCTGCTCTAGCTTTTGTATAAGTTCTTCCATATGGTCTCCACACTGAAACAGCAGTTTTTTCAGACCATTTTAGTTTAGTCTCATATCCAACACAAAAACCAGAAGTAGTTTCATCAGAAGCAGTTAAAATTGGTGCATTCATATCTGGAGCCTGGGTATCTAAAAATCCAGCATGTTTCCATGTTCCAGGAATGAAAAATCCAATTAACTTAGCACTTGAGCTACCACCATAACACACAAAAACATCTCCATCTAAATAATTATCAAAATCATTAATCGGAAAACTTTGAGTAGATATTGTGCTAGGACGCATGTCCAACACATTCTGCTGTTCTTCTAAGTCATATTTCTCAACAACCGCTCTATACTTTTCATACAATCCCTGTTCTTTAAGAAAGTTTTCTAATTTTGTTACATTACCAGTATTATAAGCTTCAAAAGCATAACCAATTATGTATTCCTTAACTCCCCACTCTTCAACAGAAAGTGATTCTACATCACTTCCTCGGTCAACAATAGAAGGAACACCATCAAAAAACTCCTCATGAGCTGTAGCAAAGGTTTCATGAGCTTCTTCTTTAGCAGCCTGAATATTTTTAATTTCAGAGATACTTTGACCTACATTATCCACATCTTTGTTAATAAAAGAACAACCTGAAATAAGCAGTAAACTAAATAAAGCAATAAGTATTTTTTTCACATTAAAACCCCCTTTTTTTTTCGATCCATCACCTATCATCGTGTATTCTTACACCCCTCCCTTCATTAGTAAAAATTAATTTTTAACACACATTCCTTTAAGTGTGTTTATTACCATTAATATTACCATATTTTTTTATTTTTGTCAACACGTTTACCATTATTTTCTATTTAAAAAGGAGCACTTATTACCATAAGCACTCCTCTTACATTATTATTCCATACCGCTTTTATGAATATTTAAACCTATACTCCTAATTTCATCCAAAATTGCAGGTAACCTTTTTTCTGATGTTAGATTAAAACCTATTTTTCCGGTTTGTTCTATATTAAATTCATTCAGATTATGTTTTGCAAAAAGGTCTACCAACTCTACAAGAATTTCTGTACTCAATTCATTTGCAGTAATTAAGTTTATGTAAACACCATCTTTTATCTGCATGTATGTCACCTAATTTCCGATATACTACAACTCTCTAGGATATGTAAAAATTTTTAATTCGACCTTTATTTCATCCTTGTTTAACTCGATAAAACCTATACTGGACAGATGCCGATTTCTAGTAGGCATCCCCGGATTGAAAATTAGAACATCCTGTTTCAGTTTCTTAAAAGAATTATTTTTTGGTAAAAATTCTACCCTAAATGACTCAATTAATGGTTGATGATAATGACCAAAAACGATTAAATCGACCCCATCTTCATAAATA
Source organism: Halanaerobiales bacterium (assembly GCA_030627905.1). Lineage (GTDB taxonomy): Bacteria > Bacillota > Halanaerobiia > DY22613 > DY22613 > JAGMES01. The sequence continues at coordinate 8,651 of DAOVRZ010000063.1, read as the reverse complement.
AAAGGTTCTACCAATACCTGATAAAGCCACTCTTTTAATTGAGTTTTATTTACATGAAGACCATTTAATTCATCACCATGAATCATCCCAATTCGGTATCCAGAGATATCAAGAACTCTTTTTCTAGGAAGATCTAGATTTCGATTCAAATCATGATTGCCCGCAATTGCTTCTACAGGAGCAATCTCTCGTAACTCATCCAAAATCTCCATTTGAACCAGATCTCCACAGTGTAAAATCATATCAACTCCATCTAATGCCTCTTTAATCCGTGAACTTAATACATGAAATTTATCTGGAATATGAGTATCAGCTATCACTCCAATACGCATCTTCTTACTCACCCCTTACCTTATTCCAAAAATGTTTTTAAATACGCATTCCTAAACTCAGCTAAAAATTTTTCTCTCTCTTCAACTTGAGCAAGCAATTTAAGTAATTTCCTTAAAGAGCTATATTGTGACCAATTCTCTCTCCCACGTCTTTCATAGTAATGATGTAACACTCTCCAAATTTTTTCGGGAAATTCTAGAAAAATTGCTAACAGTCGATAATCATCCTGGTCTAATCTTCGCTCACTGTTATACCCATCAATAATTTTTGTAACCAATCTCATATTCCACTGATTTCTGTTTAATACTCTCCGTAAAAAACGCCACAAATCCACTACTGGTAGATCAAATTTCATAGAATCAAAATCAATCATATGAATCTGCCCTTTTTTATCAATAACAAAGTTCCGACTTGCGGGGTCACCATGACAGATTTGAACTTGCTCTAAACTATCTTCAACTTTTTGATCATAATTCGAATTACAAATTAGTTTTAAAGTTTCTTCTGCTGATTTTAGAATCCAATCAGCATATTTTAAAAAATAACGATCAAAATCTGAGTCCTCCGCTTGAGCTGTTTGGATGTAATCCTTTATATCTCCAACTCTGCGAACTAATTTATCTGGCCATTTACCTTGTTTGTCTTTAACTTTAATTCCTATTTCAGGTACATATCCTTCTGCTGCTTGATGAAATTTTGCCAAAACTCTTGCACCTTCAATAACCTCTTTAAAAGATCGATATTTAATCTCTTTTCCATCAATCCAGGGAGTTAAGATCCAACGATTCCCGTTAAAAACCCCAAAAGGTTCTCCATTCTGTGTGTACTCATAATGTGCTTGAACTTGAAAATCTCTACTTTGTACATGTCTTAAAACTGAATCAAAAAAACGTAAACAACTTCCCCGTTCTGTAACAGGTTTTAAACAATAAATACCCTGATCTGTCCAGATTTTATAGATATTTCTGACTAACCGTACTTTATACATTTCAATTCCCCAAAGTTCAAGAATCTGCTTGACTTCTGGCCGTTGCATCACAACTCCACCTTTCCTTCGAATTTTATCAACAATCTCTCATATACTTCCATCTCCTTTTCAGCAACTTTCAGAGCTTTACGTAATTTTCGGACAAAGCCTTCTTCAGGCCAACTTTTTTTATGTAAATAATATCTTTCAATGACCTTCATAATTTTTGTTGGGTATATTATAAAGGCAAGTAACCAGTTTTTCTCTCCCAGATTCAATTCTCTCTCCTCTTCATACCATGTGACAACCTGATCAATATCTTTACCTAAAGAAGGCCGTTTTTTTATCAATCTTTCCATCCATTTTCCCAAATCTTTAACTCTAACATCATAACTAATCCATAATGGATTAATAAAATAAATACGCCCATCAAACCCAAATAAAAGATCTTTTTCATTTATTCTCTGATAAATCATCCCTAGTTCTTTACGCTCTTTTTTAATTAGTTTTTGACATTTTTTTGAGTAAGCTAAACTTTTGGCCTGTTGTAAACGTTGGATAATCATTTCATTATTCTTTAGAATCATTTCTTCAAAGTCAGAGTAAGAGCTCTCTTTTTCAATTTTCGCTATAAACAATTTAAAAAACTTTAAATCGTGTAGTACATCTTTAGACCAATGATCCCATTTCTCTCTGACCTTACTACCTCCTTTGGGTAGAACTCCATTCATATTTTTGTGTAACTTAGCTAAATCTCTGGTGATTTGTTCAATATCCTGTATCTTATTCAAATCAGGTTTACGTCCATTCACCCAATCTAGTACAATCCAATTACTATTCTCTAACTTAAAATATGGCTCATCTGTTTTTGTCAATGTTAAAACTGGTAACTTTTCTTCTCCCTGATCTTTCAATGCCTCTATAACCGAATGAGAAAATCGAATTCTAGACGCTTTTCTTTGAACCCGTACCAATCTTTTAAAACCTTGATCTGTCTCTATCCTATATAAATCCCGATCTAAAGGGACTATTCCAAAAACTTGCATAGAATAATTATTTCCCAATACTTCTTTCAATTGATCAGGGCCAACCATCTTACCACCTCCTCAAACTCACCAATCTATACTAATATCCACTACACCTTCCGCTGAATTCCCATCAAAACGAATTCTTACAACCGATTCTTGAGGCAAAGCAACTGATTTTTCCTCGGTAGGAATCAAACCATATCTTGAAAAATAAGAATTCAACTCCTCTAGTTTTCGCGCCAGTTCAACTTGTGAATAACAATCTAATTTTGTCTTCATCATTACCTCCTCCACAACTTTTAAGAAAAATTAATATAAATGATTTTATTCTTATTCATCATAATAGTCATTTTTCAAAGCTCTAAGTCATATTTTGTTATATAACCTGAATGGAGTGGGATTTATGAATGAACAACTCATTCACTTGATTGAAAAAGAATATGAAATTCGAGTGAACGATTTTAAACCATTAAAAAAGGCATGGGTACTCCAAACCAATCAAGGATCCTTCTTCTCTAAACCCTTTTGTTTTAAAGATGGATCTAGACTTCGTTTTATTGATGGAGCCATGCAACATTTGATTAAGCAAGGATTTGATTATATTATTCCTATGGAACGAACTCGAAAAGATATTCCCTATATCTCTTATGCTGAGGATATTTTCTTTATGACTCCCTTTATGAACCTTAGACAGAGCAATTATGATAACCCTTCTGAATTAGCGCAAGCAGCTCGAATTCTTGCTGGACTCCATCTAGGATCTCATGGCTATGAACCTGGATCAGAACTTAACCCTCAATCATTTTGGGGTCTCTGGCCTCGGCGATTTAAGGAAAAAATTCAACATCTCTATACCTTCAGGCTTCAATTGCAACACAAAAATAATTGGGATATCTTTGACCAAATCTTTACTGAAAAATATCCCTATTACTTCAATCAAGCAAATGTTGCTCTACGTCGTCTTCTCCTAACAGACTATAATCGTTTAATGTACAATGAACAGCGTTTCCACACTATTTGTCATCATGATTTTGAATACCACAATCTTCTAATTAGTCCACAAGAGCAATATTATGTAATTGATTTCGATTACTTACTCTGCGATACCCATCTGCATGATTTAGCAAGTATCCTAATTCGAGCAGGTAAACGCTCTAATTGGAAAAACGAACGAGGGGAAACAATATTATCAAATTATCATCAAATCTACCCCCTCCGTCCAGAAGAGATACCTGTAATTAAAGCAATAATGTTCTTTCCACAAGATTTTTGGCAAGTAGCTTTCGCTCGTTATTTCGAAAAACAACCTTGGCCAGTCGACCGTTTTGCTCGAAAAATCACCCAAATAATCAATCACGAAAAAGAACGTCTTCACTATATCGAAAACTTACATTTTCCTGAGTGAACTCGTTCAGCTAAAGCTGAACATCGGGGCTTCAGTGGGGGATTCTACCCCCACTGAAGATTAAAAACAATTACTAAAACACAAAACACTTCTTTTCTACACTATATGCATTAGGATATTTTTTGCTAATATATCTATGATTCGACCACAAAAAGTAGTCGCACAAAAGCTTGCATACCATATAAAGTACTGAAATGGCGAAGTCAGTACTTTATATGGTATGCAAGTGCGACTAAAATACTTTTTGTGATCGAATCATCTATCAATCTGCACTTTTTAGAACTATTACTTATATAATATATTAATGAAAGTACGCACACAGAAAGGAGTGGAGAGCATGGATCATGATCTACTGCAAAAGATCGAAACCCTCTATGGAATCCGAATTTTTTCAACTAAAAAAGTGCGGGATATTTTTCACTTAATAACAGACCAGGGAGATTTATGTTTAAAATCAGTAGATTATAATTTAAAAAAATTCCGCTTCATTTATCACGCAATAGATCATCTAAATAAAAACGGTTTCCAGCAAATTCCTGCTTTTATACATACTCTTACTGGTGATTCATATTTTTCTTATAATGATCTAACCTACTTTATCTCTGAGTGGATGGATGGCCGAGAAGCTGATTTTAAGAATTTAGCAGATCTAGAGATATCGCTAATAGCATTAGGTAAATTGCATCGAACATCTAAAGGTTTTCAGCCACCATCGCATATAAAAATCAAAAGTCGTTTAGGAAAATGGCCAGAACGATTTAAAGATCGAGTCGATGATCTACATAAGTTTAAAGAAATAGCTTCTCAAAAAACAGAACCTACTTCATTTGATGAATATTTTTTAAAACATGTGGATGAAAAAATTTCGGAAGGGGAAATGGCACTTCAAATTTTAGAGGAATCAAATTATGACAAAATAATGAAAAATGCAAAAAAAGAAGGTAGTTTATGTCATAATGATTTTGTTTATCATAATGTTCTAATTGATGATTCGATACCTACAGCATATATTGTTGATTTTGATTACTGTCGTCATGATATTCGGATCTATGATCTGGCCCGTCTGATTCGTCGAGTAATTAAGGAGAAAAAAAATCATAAAGATCTCTTAGATGTGATCCTTTCTGCTTATAATTCAGAATTCCCCTTAATAAATGATGAATATCCGATTTTAGCTGCTTTTATTCAATTTCCTCAACGATTTTGGCGTTTGTCTAATCGTTATTATAATCAAAAACGAAACTTGTCAGATAAAAGATTTTCTTCTCAGCTAAAAGATGCTTTTAGACGAGAAAAAAGATTAAAATCATTAGTTAAGGAGATTTTACACTATGAAAAAAATCAATCTTGATTTACATATTCATTCAATATATTCTGGTGAAATGTTAACCCCTAAGGAGATTGTCGCTAAAGCAAAAAAAAGAAATCTACAGATCATTGCCCTTACCGATCATAATTCAGTAACTGGAGTCGCAGAATTTTTGAAAGAAGCTGAAAAAGTAGGATTGCCAGCATTTTATGGGGTTGAATTCACCACGTTAATGAATGGTCGGGTCATACACATTCTAGGTTATAATATGGATTTAAATGATAAGTCTATTCAAAAATTATTAAAGATAAGTGAAGACCATCTTCCTAATGCAGAGAAAGTCATAGAAATTATACGTAAAGCTGATGGTTTTCCAGTTTTATCTCATCCAGAATTAACAGATGTTACCTTTGCGGAAGTTCTACGATTCTATGGACGGGGTTTAAAAGGGATTGAGGCATTTTGTCCAAATCAAGACCCCGAATCTTATCTAGATTGGGCCAAAAAATTAAAACTTGCGGTTACTGCTGGAACAGATTATCACAGTATTTCAGATAGGTCTAATTACTCCATCGGCATCGAAATAACAGAACCATTACCTGAAGGAGTATATCTCTACACTGGAGATATACCCATATGAGGAACTTACCAGAATATGATCAAGATAAATTAATCCAACTTATTCAACGAGGTTGGGGATTAAAAATTCTTAAGATTACCCCTTTTCGGCATGTATACCGTTTGGAAACCAATCTAGGAATTCGATTTTTCAAACCTTTTCATTTAGATGAAGCAAAATTACAACTCATCGCTGCTGCCAAAGAACATTTAATTCAAAAAGGATTTACCCAATGTATTCCTTTCATCTCAACATTAGATGGAAAACCATATTTGCGTCACGGAAAACAGCTCTTTTATCTAACAAAATGGCAAGAAGGCCACCCGTGCAATTATGATAATCCCTTTGAATTGCGAAAAAGTATCAAACTCTTTGCAAAATTCCATACCGCAGCCAGAGAATTTTCTTCACCAACTAAGATACCTGATTATCTGGGAGAGTGGCCAAATATTTTTCAAGAAAGGTTTGATGACTTAAAAAAATGTCGTGAAACTGCTTTAAACCATGCACAATCATCTTGCTTTGAAAAATTTTTTCTCAATAAAATTGATTTTTATATCTCTGAGGGAAAAAAATCTATTGCTCTTCTCTCTGAAAGCCAATACCATAGTGTAAGTAAACTTGCTAAAAAAGTGTTTCCATTTTGTCATCACGACCCAGTTCATCACAATATTCTGATCAATGGATCAAACCAAACTGTACTTATTGATTTTGATTATCTGATCCAGGATCTTCATCTACATGATTTAGCAAGTCTTATCATCAGAAACGGAAAATCTTCCAAATGGAATCTTAAACGCTGTGAATTTATTTTGAAAGCATACTATGAAACTCTACCAGTAACATGGAATGAATTAAAAATCATTCAGGCTTTTATCACCTTCCCTTATGATATATGGTTTTTAGCTAGAGCTCGATATATTGAAAAGAAACCTTTGTCATTGAATTATTGTATTAAGGAACTAGAAAGAAAAACTCGGTTTGAGAATGAGCGACAAGTTTTTCTTCATAAATTTCTTGACTTAATGTAAAATCCCCACCTAGTTTTAGTAAGTGGGGATTTTTTTATTTATCGGATAATATATGATATAATATACTTCGGAGGTGTAATCCATGTTTAACATTATCCCCTTGTTATCTTATGTTTTTGTTGTTACATTTACCCCTGGTCCAAATAATATCATGTCTATGGTCAATGCGAATACTTTTGGCTACCGAAAAACTTTAAAATTCATACTGGGTGTATTTACAGGATTTAGCATCATCATGCTACTTTCTAGTTATTTTAATCTCTTACTCCTTAATGTTATGCCAAAAGTTAAGTTTTTCATGAGTATTCTTGGTGCACTGTATATGACTTATCTCGCTTATAAAATCATAATTAGTAGTAATAAAAGCAATGAAAGTAAAAAACATTTAAATTCATTCTACACAGGTATATCAATGCAGTTTGTTAATCCAAAAGTTATTCTTTATGGTATAACCGTTATGTCCAATTTTATTATTCCTTATTATAAATCTAATATGGCTTTGATTTTTTTCTCAGTTCTCCTTGCAACCGTAGCGTTATTATCTACTTCTTGCTGGGCTTTGTTTGGAGTAATTTTTCAAAAGTTTCTATCAAGGTATAGAAAACCATTTAATATAGCTATGGGGTTGCTTTTGATTTATAGTGCGATATCAATAGTTGTGTTATAGTCAACTATAATTAAGCCAAATGGTCAATTACAGTCTAAAAAAGCTTAGCAAAAGCGGAACACTGAAAAATGTAGAAATTAGTTGATTACCAAGTAAAAAAAGTTGTTGCTAATAATATTGGCAACAACTTTTTGGTTTCCATAAAGAACTACTTTACTATCTTGAATTTCATCTCCAGTTCTTCCTCCATAAGCGTGCTAGACTATCTTCAGATGCTGCTTTAACGCCCATGATAACATCTAAAATACACATGAATCTTTCCTTTCCTTCGTTTTTCTCAATATTAATTTTAATGAGTAATAGTCCAAAGACTTATTCTAAAAGTTTTTTTATCATATCCGATTTGCGCCCATTTTATTAGTTGACCATCACCAACATAAAATGTTATTGGAGAATCACTAAAATCAACCCCATTTTTTTTCAATAAGGACTTTGTTTTTTCATCAACTCTGATTATTTGAAAATTTTTATTATTCAAGATCTCATTGGGATATTTTTTTGTATTTTTTTGTATCAATTTATAAAAATAATTATTTTTATAAAATATTCTTCTCCTTTAAAAATCAGATCTAAAAATTTCTTCACCTTCATCCTCAATATTCTTTATTAACCCTTCTTTTCTTAATCCATAAAAATCAACTACATCAATCTTGTAAATTACATCTAATTCACTTAATTGATCCCTCAATAGATTCAACTCTGTACTAGTTATTTGTTTTGAATAAATAGCTATATCTATATCAGAAGTTCTTTTATAATCCCCTCTGGCTCTTGAACCAAAAATAACAGCTTTCTCTATTTGCTTAAAACCTTTTATGGCCTTCACAATATTTTTTAACTCATTATCTTTTAGGCCAAATTTCATTTTTCCACGTTCTCTTCTCTTAGTTTATTATAAATATATCTCAAATTATTATAATGTTTATTTTTAATCTTTTTATAAATTTTACGTGCACTTTCTTCATCATAAGTATGAGATGTTAAATTTCTATCATTAAGCATATCTATCCAATCTTCACCATTCTTTATTAAACCAAAAGCATATGCTTCTCTAAAGGTAGTTCTAGGACTTTTAGCTCCTTCTATTCCTTGGTACTCTAGAAAATATTTCATAGCCTTCCATGCTAATTCGTAATTAAATTCAAATCTCTGGTCGGGTCGAGTAATGGCGCGGTAACATCATGTCCCGTTTCCATCACCCGCCCTAAGAACCGTACGTGAGGTTTTCCCTCATACGGCTCACTTGGTATCTTCGTATTACAGTTTATGATTCCTATCGTACTGGTTTTGCT
>DAOVRZ010000119.1:0-17019 GCA_030627905.1 Halanaerobiales bacterium | reverse complement strand
TAAAAGAAGGACTAAGATTATTAAGTACATAATTTTTTTACATACTAGGGTCGGTACGCCCCGAAGTTACGCCCGTGGAGAAAGTAGGTAACGAAATCCATGAAACGGGAATCTCGCGACTTCTAGTCGTGAGAGGTTCAAGTTTGGAGAGTCTCGTACAACAGCCTTCTCATGTATAGCTGGCGCGGATAACGTTGTTGATATCTATGAAGAAAAATTGAATCCTGAAAACCCACTTCAGTATATGTATAATGGAGAATGGCATGATATGGAAGTTAGATCAGATGAAATTTTCATTAAAGGTGAAAGTGAACCTAGAGTGATTCAATTATATAGGACTGTTCATGGACCGATAATAGCTCAAATAGATACAGATAATGATGGTCAAGTTGATATTGCTTATTCGAAAAAAACTTCTTGTTATGATAGCTATATATCTGCTGTACCTGCTTATACTGAGTTGATGTTAGCTCAACTCCAGAAGAATTTCTCAAATCTGGAGAGTTGCTTGAACCAAATTTGAATTTTATGTATGCAGATAATAAAGGTAATATTGGCTATTATCATGCTGTGAATTTAGATCGATTAATGAATGAAAAGGCTCCAATTGGAAGAAAAGATTTAGAAGATATTATTCATGAGATTGCTGATGCACAATTAGAGGCATTTGCTATGAAAGGCTATTTTTTAGAGGCATTAGAAGATGTTAATGATCCTCAAATGATGAGAACGAAAGAATTATTAGCAGATTGGAATAATTTACGGAGTGATAAAGATAAAGACGGATATTATGATAGTGTTGGAATAACCATTTTTGAGGAATGGTGGCCAATAGTCAATGAGAATGTTTTTGCTGATGAGTTAGGGCCATTCTGGGATGATTGGTATAATTATGGAGGCTTGCTTTATAATTACGCAGGTTATTCTTTCTTTGTTAGAACAATAATAGGTGATAATGCTGCTGTACCAGTTAAAAACGACTATTACAACGGAAGAGAATGGAAAACTGTATTTCTTGAAAGTATGGGGCAAGCAATTGCTAATTTAACAGAAAAATATGGAACCTCTGATATGGATGAATGGACTAAAGAAATCAAAATGATGCCATTCCCGTCTACGGTTATTGTTGGCGCTCCTTCAAGCTTTGGAAAAAGTATATGGACAGAGGTAGTCAAAATCATATAGTGGAAATGACATGGCCTGTGGTAGAAGGAGAAAATGTTTGTCCTCCTGGACAGAGTGGTTTTATCAGCAAATATGGTGTGAAAGACCCTCACTTTAAAGATCAGTTATCTCTTTATAGTGAGTGGAAGTATAAAGATATGTTGATGAGAAAAGGGGATATTTTGGTCAATAGTGTATCTACAGAGATTTTGATATATTAACTAAACATTAAGTACTTGTAGACCTGTGACCTAGTTTGCAGGTCTTTTAAATGTTTATTCGCTTACTGTGAAATATAAAAATAATTTATAGTATTGTTTACAAGCATAAAGGAAAATATAATTATTTTAACATTTAAAATAATTTCGAAAGGACTTTCAAGAGAAATGTAGAATTTTATTTATATGGGTAAATAAATAAAAAGGAGGAACTAAAATTGAAAAAATGGGTATTAATTGCAATTGTTTTATTGGCTTTTGGAACTCTTACTTGTCAAGGTGCGGGGGTAGTTATCCATCGTGATTTATATGGTGTTCCTCATATTTATTCTGGAACGATGGAAGGTTTATACTATGGTTTTGGTTATTCAGTTGCTCAGGATCGATTATTTCAGATTGAAATGTTAAAAAGGATGTATTTTGGGCGAGCAGCAGAGGTTTATGGTGAAGACTTTTATTCGTTGGATTTATATTGGAGAAATGAGTTTCCAAATTCGGAGGAATTGTTATCGCAGTTTCAGATGTTGGATGTCAAATATCAAAAAATTATAAAATCTTATGCTGATGGTATTAACGCCTGGATAGATGAAGTTCTTGAAAATCCAGAAGAGAAAATGTCTTTTGAATTTCATAATTTAGGAATACAGCCAGAATATTGGAGAGAAGTTGATGTTGCCGCGGCATATTTAGCAAGTTTAGGATTTTTCATGGATCTTGCAAATGAAATTCCTAATGCTAATTTATTCACATATCTGTTAGAGAACTTTGGTGACCGTGCATTGGATTATTTTGATGATTTGATAGTTGGTGCAGATCCAGGTGCGTTTACGACGATATTTAGTGGAAATTTAGCTGGAACAGTTGTCACTGACAAAGAAGATCAATATGCCAAGTTAGATGCAATTGGATTAAAGAAATCCGCAGAAGTATTTGATGCTAATAATAATATGAATAGCACCTTGGTAAAAAAGATGGGCTATGAACTTTCACAGAAAATGAGCAATGGTAGTTCTAGAGCTGCTAGTTACTGTTTAGTTGTTGGTTCGGAAAAATTAGAAACTGGAAATCCATTCTTAATGGGGGGACCTCAATTTGATTTTTGGCTTCCCTCTATAGTACATGAAGTGGGATTACATGGTGCTGGTTTTAATGTTGTAGGTTCTACACTAGTTGGTTCACCATTTATAATGTTTGGACAGACAAAAAATACTGCATTTACTTCTACTGCAGGGGCCAGCAATATGCAAGATATTTATGAAGAAAAATTGAATCCAGAAAATCCTACAGAATATTTATTTAATGGCGAATGGTTAGATATGGAAACACGAATTGAAGAGTTCTGGATTAGTGGAGAAAAAGAGCCACGGGAAAAAATTCTTTATCGTACAGTACATGGACCAGTAATTACACAGGTGGATATAGATGGTGATGGGATAAATGATGTAGCTTATTCAAAAAAACTATCTTGCTATGATACTTACTTGAGTGGAATTGTTTCCTGGACAGAGGTTATGCAGGCAAGAACTCCTGATGAGTTTTTAGACGCGACTCAACTGTTGACGATGAATATAAATCATTTTTATGCTGATAATCGTGGAAATATTGGATACTATCTTGCTGGAAAATATCCAATTCGAAATTATGATCCTAGATTTCCAGCTCAGGGAACTGGAGAGAATGAATGGATGGGATTTTTATCAACAGAAGAACATCCCCATGTGATTAATCCTGAAAGCGGTATTATACTCAACTGGAATAATAAACCTGAATTAAATTGGATAAATGGAGATTTGTCAGGTATCCTTGGTTGGGCATGCTGGAGTGAAGATCATAGATCTGAACATTTAGCAGATGTAGTTTTTGAGAAGGAATCCTTGAATAGAGAAGATATTGCGGATATTATTCATAATATTGCTGATTCCGATTTTCGCTCAAAGAGTTTTAAAAGTTATTTATTGCAAGCAATAGAGCCTCTTTCAGCAGAAAAATGGTGGAATGCAGCTAATCTCTTAAGAAGTTGGGATGATTTAAGAAGTGATAATGATAAGGACGGATATTATGATAGTACAGGCATAACCCTCTTTAATTCTTGGTGGAATATAGTTAATGAAAGAATATTTGCAGATGAATTGGGTGAATATTGGACTTTGCTCTTAGATAACTATGCAGGATATTCACTGTTCTTAAGAGTAATTTTAGGAGAGGATGCAAGTGTGCCTCTTAAAAATGATTATCTAAATGGTCAGGAGTGGCGAACTGTATTTGTTGAGAGCCTCGGTGAAGCTATGGACGCTTTGACTGAACAGTATGGGACTTCTGATATGACTCAATGGAAGACTGAGATTAAAATGATGAGTTTTCTTCCAATACATATGGTAGGCGTACCAACCAGTCAAGGTATGGTAGAAGAGATCAAATATATGGATAGAGGAAGTCAGAATCATATTGTAGAATTAACGTTCCCTATTCCTACTGGTAAAAATGTTTGTCCTCCAGGACAAAGTGGTTTTATCAGCAAAGATGGAGTTCAAGCTCTACATTTCAAAGATCAATTAGATCTTTTTACTACATGGCAATTTAAAGACATGTTATTTAAGAAGGGTGATGTATTGGTAAATAGTACATCAACTGAAATTCTCATTTATCGTCCATAATCAGAAAAGGCTTGAGACAAATGTCTCAAGCCTTTTTTTAATCAATTATAAGCGAAATACTTAATCTTGATTATCATCTGATTTAAAGAAATTCCAGATAGTATCTATGACCCTTTTTGCACCATCCTCGACAACTTCTAATGGAGTGTTAGGAGCATGTTCAGCACATTTTTCTGTAGGCATATATTGATAGAGATAGTTGCCGTTTACATCAGTAATCGGAACACCGGTTTTAGGGTCAATTTTAATAACTGGAACACCATCTTTAAAATCATAAACGATTTTACGTCTCTTTTCTTCACCCTCAAACTTAACATTGTAAGTGAGACTAGCAGAGCCAATCTGAATCCCAGATGCTTTTTGAAATTTTTTCTTTACAATCTGATCAGGCGGACAAAGTGAGGTTGCGAGCTGATTAGTAGCTGAATCGATGGCAACCTGAACTGTTGGTTGGTGTAATTCATCAAGCTCAGTAGGTTCATTCTCCTCACGGTAAAGCTCAGAAACTACATTTGGAGTAAATTGATTTGGAAGTTTACCTGTAATCGGATCGATAGAGACGGTTATTATATTATTAGGTTTTTCAAATTCTATTGCAGGTCTACCTTCTAAAACACTTCGCATATATTCACCCCATAATCTAGTGGCTTCTCCACTAGAAATTTTCATGGGTTGTCCATTTTCACTAAAAAGCAGATCACCATTTTCATCTCTTTCATCATAAGTCATAGTTCTAGGACTGTCTTCACCAAGCCAGACACTAGTAACTATGTCAGGTGTATAACCTATAAACCAGGCATCTTTAAAATCTGAGGTTGTACCTGTTTTACCAGCAATCTGTTGACCTTTGATATGGGCTCTCCAGCCTGTACCACCATTTACTACAGATTGAAGCATATCAGTGATCAAATATGCTATATCTTCTTCTAAGACAATCTTTTTTACAGGATCAGCTTCATAAAGTATATGACCTTCTGAATCTTCTATTTTGAGAATAGCTTGAGGTTCTACATAAATACCCTTGTTCGCAAAAATTCCGTAAGCTGAGGCTAATTCTATAGGTGAAACACCTTTTGTAAGCCCACCTAGAGCAAATCCTAAATTTCTATCATTGATATTACCTTCTCTAACGATGGTACTTATTTGTAAACGTTCTGCCATAGTAAGAGTTGAATCGATACCTATTTCATTGAGCAATCGTACAGTAGCTACATTGACTGAATGAGCTAAAGAGTATCTGAGTGGGATAGGTCCCAAATATTTATCATTGTAGTTTGTTGGCCATGGGTTGGGATTGCCTTTATCGAAATAACTCAAAACGTCATCAACAACATCTCCAGGTGAGTATCCTGCTTCAAGGGCTGCTGTATAAACTATGGGTTTGAAAGCTGAACCTGGTTGACGAGTAGATTGGATTGCTCTGTTGAATTTATCATTTCCCCTTCCACCGATCATTGCTTTTATATAACCCATACGAGGATCAATCGAAATCAGGGCTATTTGTGGTTGAATCGGATCTTCACCTTTTTTACGATCAATAGTAGGTAGATAACCATTCTCTGTATCTAGAGCTGCTTGTAAAACATCATCAGCAGCTTTTTGCATCTTGGTATCTAGGGTGGTATAAATCTTTAAACCCCCCTTATAAACCATATCAGAACCAAACATTTGAATAACTTTATCCCTAACATAGCGAACAAAGTATGGAGCAATAACTTCTTGACCACCTTGTTTTAAGCCAGCTAATTTAATTTCTTCTTTTTTAGCTCGTTCTGCTAGTTCTTCAGAAATATAACCTTCGCTTACCATGCGATTTAAAACTGTATTTCGGCGTTCAATAGCGGCATTCATGTTTTTGTATGGGCTGAGCCGATTAGGAAGTTGAGGAATCCCTGCCAATAAAGCAGATTCAGCAAGGTTTAGATTATTAACATCTTTACCAAAATACATCTCAGCAGCAGTTTGAATTCCACGGGCATAATGACCATAGTTATTCTGGTTAATATACATTTCCAGGATCTCTTCTTTGGTGTACATCCGTTCTAACTGGATAGCAATATATGCTTCTTGGATTTTTCGGATTAGACTTTTTTTCTGGCTGAGAGCGAGGTTTCTTGCAAGTTGCTGAGTAATTGTACTGGCACCTTCTGCAGCAGACATTGTTTTAATATCTACGTAAATTGCTCTCAAAATTGCCCAGATATTTATTCCATTGTGTTCCCAAAACTTTTGATCCTCAGTAGCTATAATAGCATTTTGTAAATCCATTGGCATTTTTGATAATGGTACATATTTTCGATTTTCTATATAGAGTTGTGCCAAAACCTGATTATCTGCTGAATAAATTGTAGAAGTTTCACTAAATTTATATGAGGATAGGTGGGAGACGTCTGGTGTAGTTTTAATAATCCATGCTAAGAATCCGACACCAGCTCCGAGTGTTATTGCAATAATCACTAGAACGCTAATTAATATTAATTGAGAAGCTTTTTTTGATGATTTCATCTTTTCTTCCTCCTTTCTCTTGTTTATTATAACATAAAAAATGATTTGTATATAGTACTTCCTACATAAAAGATACTCTTGTAATTGTTAACAAATATAGATTGTGGGGAAAAACTCTTGCTGGGGTTGTGTTTATTGAGTGACTATGCTATAATAATGATAACTTTTCATTTTAAAGCCAATGAATGGGAGAAGTAGGTAGGTATTAGGATTGCAGAGAGCTGGTGGTGGCTGTGAACCAGTATCCTGGCCTGACTGAAGTTACCCCCATGAGGTGGTAGTTGAAGCTTTGCTTTGCAAAGTGGTAGGCTGGCCCGGGTGAAACCCGTTATTAATTCGACGAGTGATCTTAAGAAAATTTTTAATTTCTTAAGATAATTTGGGTGGTACCGCGGAACTCCGTCCCATTGTAGGGGCTGGAGTTTTTTATTTTGCTAATTTTAAGGAGGTATTAAGGTGATGGAAAAAATGACAATCGAACAGCAGGTTGAATTTTTAATGCGCGGGGTAGAACAAATTATTTCTAAAGAAGATTTGAAAGAAAAGTTAGAGAAAGCTGAAAAGACAGGAAAGCCTTTGCGAGTTAAATTAGGAATGGATCCAACTGCACCAGATATCCATCTTGGTCATGTAGTGGTTTTAAATAAGTTACGTCAATTTCAGGATTTAGGTCATCAAGTTATTTTAATTATTGGAGACTTTACTGCTATGGTAGGCGACCCAACGGGTAAAAATGAGACACGTCCTCAATTAACAAGAGAAAAGGTTCTTGTTAATGCGAAAACTTATGAGGAACAAGTTTTTAAAGTTCTCGATCCTGAAAAAACCATAATCAAATTTAATGGTGAATGGTTAGCAAAAATGAACTTCGCTGATGTAATCAAACTTTGCTCTAAGTTCACAGTTGCACGGATGTTAGAGAGAGATGATTTCTCTAAAAGAATTAAAGAGGAAAGACCTATCAGTATTCATGAGTTTTTCTACCCATTGATGCAGGGTTATGATTCAATAGCAATTGAAGCAGATGTAGAACTAGGTGGAACAGATCAATTGTTTAACCTTTTGGTAGGTAGAGCCTTGCAAAAGGATGAAGGTATGGAATCACAGGTAGTAATAATGCTACCACTTTTGGTTGGCCTTGATGGTGTAGATAAAATGAGTAAAAGTAAAGGAAATTATATTGGTGTTAATTTTTCTCCTGCAGATATGTTTGGAAAAGTAATGTCTATTCCAGATGCATTGATTAGTACTTACTTTACTTTGGTTACTGAAAAACCAATTGATGAGATTAAGAAGTTGGAAGAAGATATTAAAGAAGGCTC
This sequence comes from Halanaerobiales bacterium, assembly GCA_030627905.1. Taxonomy (GTDB): domain Bacteria; phylum Bacillota; class Halanaerobiia; order DY22613; family DY22613; genus JAGMES01. The sequence goes on along the minus strand of DAOVRZ010000119.1, from coordinate 9,156 downwards.
TGTTCATCCTATGGAGGCCAAAAAGGCTTTGGGTAGGGCAATTATTGCACGATTCCATGATGAAGATCAAGCTATTCATGCTCAAGCTGAGTTTGAGAAAGTATTCTCTAAAGGTGGTCTTCCAGAAGACATGCCAGTGGTGGAGATTAATGATGCAGATTTGGAGGATGGAAAAATAGGATTGATTAACCTTATTGTTAAGGCAGAATTAGTTGCTACTAACAGTGAAGCTCGTCGAATGATTAAACAGGGTGCGGTTTCAATTGATGGTAATAAAATGACTGATATGCATGGTCAAGTCTTGCCAGTTAATGGAATGGTAATAAAAGTGGGTAAGCGTCGGTTTGCTCAGGTTAAGATGTGAATGGTTTAGGTGACTGCTTTACATGAATCTGGCTTTTCATAAAATAAATAATTTTGATAAATCTTTTTGTTTTTCTTGAGTCTTACCCTTTAAAAAGTTGTTTTAAAGGGTAAGTTGTTCTCACCTTTTGATAAATGAATGCATAAGATATTGGTGAGGTGTTGCATATGCGTAGAGTGCAGAAGGAAGGACTATTTAGATTTTTGATGATTATTTTTTTTATTTCTATCATGTTGGGTGCTGCATGTACCTTTATGATTGAATCCTTTTTACGTCCAGTTTTTCTTAGTATTGCAGAGGAGAAAGGGATTGTTATGGCAACAAATGCTATAAATAGTGCTGTTTTTGAGCATGCACAAAAACTAAAATATACAGATTTGATCCATTATCAAACAAATCAACAAGGAGATATAATTTTGATGCAGCCAAATTTACAAATTGTTAATGAATTTGTTTCTGAAGTAACTATGAGTATTCAGCATAATATGGAAGAATTGCGGGAGGAAAAAATTCATATTCCTATAGCTCAGGCTTTAGGTTTTCAAATCTTCGCAAGTATAGGGCCTAAGTTAACTATTCGTATGCATCCATTGGGGGTAGTAAGGCCACCAGAAATTGTAGATACTTTTGAATCAGTGGGTCTTAATCAGACCAGACACAAGATTTATCTTGACATAAAAGCTGAAGTCCAGATTATTGTTCCCTTTTTACATAATAAAATTGAAGTAAATACTCAAGTACCTGTGACAGAAGTGATAATTATGGGGAAGGTTCCAGAGGTTTATGTAGGAATTGATGGGGGAATGCTTAGAAATATCATTGAAAAGACCAGATAATCAGAAAAAAGAGGATCCATTGTTGGATCCTCTTTTTTCTGAGTTTGCATTAGCATTCATAAAATTTGGTCTGGTTTTTCCCAGATTTTTTGGCATCATACATTGCCATGTCAGCACGACGAATCATTTCATTGCCTATATTCGCATTATTGTCATTAAGAAGTTCCGTATCTAGACTAGCAATTCCTGTACTAAATGTGATAGTTATTTGATTATCGGTGAAGGAATGTTGTCGAACGGCATTATGAAGGCGTTCGATAACATTATTAGCTTCTTCTAACTGTAAACTTGGAAAAAAGATTAGAAACTCTTCACCACCATAACGATAAATTAGCTCTGTTTCTTTAACTATTTCTTTAAATAAAGATCCTAGTTCCTCTAAAACTTGATCGCCAATTTTGTGTCCATAATGATCATTTATAGGTTTGAAATTATCAATATCAATCATGGCAAAACTGAAATTATGGTTTTTTAGAATGATTTCAGAAAATTGTTGATTTTGCCATTCGTCGAGGCAACGCCTATTTTTCAAAGTGGTAAGTGGACATATATGTGAATCTTCTTTATGTTGATCAGCTTTATTAGAAACTTGTAAAAGCCAGTTAACAGAGAAAAGCGGAATAATAACGATGGCTACTCCCCAGAAACTATAAGCTCTATAGCAGATATTCATTATCAAACCATTGGCAAGATATAATGGTATTCCAACCTGTGTTTCTTTAATCCCTGTGATGAAAATTTGTTTTATTGGTCGTCCACTTCTTGCAGAAACAGATATACTGATTAAGATACGATTAGTGATTTCGAAGATTAAAATAGCTGGTATGATGTAGATAAAATCTTCAGGTAATGTCATGTTACCGTCATAATGATGGTATAAGAAGGTGCCAGATAGGTATATAGAGATGGCATATTGAGATAAATTAAAAAATATTTTACTCTTCTTTTGATAATGAAAGATTACAAAAGAAAATACGCCCAGAGAACCTATAAAAAGGGTTTGATTCATATTAAGAGTTAAGAGTAGGAAAATAGTTATAGGAGCATTTAAAGTCATTTTAAGACCACTTTTAAATGTAATCAAAGAGTTTGATGCAACAATTGAGAGAGTTAGGAAAAGAAAAGTTTCAAAATTGAAAATATCAGACAAGTTTGGTAGATTAAATAGTATGATGTTAAAACCGATAAAACTGATAATTAAAACAAAAAATATATAAAAATTTGATTTTAAAACATTCACTAATTTATTCAATTCTATCACCTGCTATTTTTAGTTTTTTCTTTTATTTTACAGGGTATTTTTGTTATTGTCAAGTTTAAGATATAAGCTAAAAATAAAATTCTAGTTAATCTGGTTAATCACATTCGTTACAGCAGTCATCGCAGTCATCGAGAAGTTTATTTTCATCAAAACTACCATCAAATAGTTGAAGTGGATTAGAAAATGGAAATAAAGCACGTAATACTTTTAATCTATCTTGATATATTTTAGCTAATTCTTCAATTGTGTCAGCAACTTCTTCCACTGCATCAAAGATTTCATTAAAGTTATCTTCTTCTGCAAAGCGAGCGCTGGTCACTCTAAAAAGTGCTTCAGCTAGTTGGACGATTCCCTGATCAGAGCGAGTTAAGCGAATAATCTCTTGTGATAGAAATCTTAAATCTCTTTCAACAAATCTGACTTTCAAGTTAACAGCTCTTTGGAATTCAATAAATTTTGCAGTAAAATTTTCGCAAAGAAAGGCTAAGGCTTCGTTGCGAATACATAAATCAAATTGTTTTTGAGTTTCTTCAAGTGCTGCAATAGAACCATCGATATTTAATAAATTATGTAAATTTGCAGTAAAAAGTGCATTGAGATCTTCATTATTGTGAGAATCCAGATTTATACTCTGAAACAGAGTTTGTAAGTAATCTTTTTTATTTCCTGTGGTTTGAATTCCATTCATTGTTTTTAGCAAAAATTGATTAAATACATCAGCAATTTTTTTATCTAATTGTTCCTCCACTTTTAAAACAATTGCTTTGGGAATTAGAATAGTTGATTTAATCCGCTTAAGAAACTTACCGAGTGTTGTACTCAAGATTGCACAAAAAACTAATTTTTCTAATACTTCTTCATCTAACTCAAATATAAAGAGATCTACACAGGTTAAAAAAATAGATAATTCTGGTTTTGATAATATTCGCGTATTAATACCTACTTCCACGTTTATGTTTTTTTTCCGATTTTTTTTTCTAGTTATTTCACCTTTAATAGAGCACTCTTTGTTTTTATTTGTGCTTATTGAATAATCACTATCTTCTATGATCTCATTATCTGCTGTCTCTTTAATATTGTCATTAGAATTATTAAAATTTTTCTCTTCATTGCTTTTTTCTAAATTAGCTAATGTACGTATAACCAGATCTAAAGTAGCGTTAATTTCTTTCTGGGAGGTGATTTCAACTGAAGAATCTTTTTCTATATTGCTGTGAGGATTTTGTGGTTTTTTTTCTTTTCCCATATGTAAGCACCTCCTAGATGTAAGTAACTTAATAATTTAGCTCACTTCAAGGTGAAATTATTGGTAAAGATGGAATTTGTGGGCCAGCAATAGGGATAATAGTTGAAGGAGGAGCTATTGAAACTTCAGAAATAGTTGGGAGAAATTGCTTAGCTTCAATTGGAGTAGGACAACCAGTGTCAGATAATGAATATAATTTTTCTAATTGTGCTAGTTTTTCTTTGTATATTCTGTCTAAATCCTGGATTAATTTAGACACCTCGGTTATAGCATCAAAAATTATTTGGAAATTTCTGCTCTCACTATAAAATGATATTGCCACTGACGCCGCTGCATCAGCAATTTCAATGATACCCAATTCTCCTGCTGGGAAGTTTATTGTAACTTGTTTAATTTGTTCAGATAAAAATTGTATATCTGAATAGATGCAGGTAACCTTATTACATAGCTTCAAGGCAAAGTTATCATATTGAGCAATTAAAAATTCATGAAATTGAGTAATTATAACATGCTTGATGACATAATCTATATCGCTGAGTTGGTCAATAGGAAGTTGAATTGGATGTAGAAGAATTTCTTGTAAAATGTTTTCTTTTAAATCATCTCCTTCGAGGATGGATTGAAGACAATTGATTTTTTTTATAATTTTTTTAATAAGAGCAAATTTACATATGTCCATTTTATCTTCATCGTTGTCTCCATTCGCTATTTTTATTAAATTTAAAACTTGTTGAGCTATGAGAATTGGGTTGAATTGAGTAAAGACACATTTAACTAAATTTTTAAGTACCTCTACATCTATACCAAAGAGCAGTATTTCCAGACATAAAGAAGTGGGAGGCTCGGGAGGAATCTCTTCGGTTAAGCCTTGACAAATTTTATCTATAATTTGATTTGCTATATCTTCTCCAATTAATGAGATAAACTCATCAGAGAAAATATTAAGTGATTTTTGATTATTCTTGTCAGGCATATATATTCCACCTTTCATTAAACAATGACAGTTGGAGGTACAGTTGGAATATCAGCAATAGGAGATAAAACTGGGGGTTGTGGACGGCTACATATAGAAATGCTTCCAGCATCTCTAAAGATTTTTAATCGTTCACGATATATTCTTGCTAATTTTTGAATAACATCTGCTGTTTCGTCAAGCCCATCGAATAAGTCATTAAAATCATCACTATTAAAGTAATGTGCAGGTTCCCCAAATCCCACACGACTTAATGCTTCGCCAATTCCAGAAATACCACCAGCAGTATTTGTTGAAAGATCAGTCAAGCGTGTTAATAGGATTACCAGATCTGTTTCTAGACGTAAAAATTTTTGACAGAAAGCAAATTCTGTTTTGGTAAATTGAGTAGCAAGTTCTTCTAAAAAAGTTACTTTGATTATGTACGCTACAATTAGTTGATAACTTTTTTCTATTGAATCGGCACAGTTTCCAAGTTCTTCTAGTTCATTGTTTGATGTGAGAAACTGGTAAAATTCTTTTGGTTTATTTTTAAAAGAGCGAAAAATTCCAAACAGGCGTCTTAATTCTCGTTCAAATAATCTAATAAAGTTTGTTAGATCTAAACTAGGATCTAATTTAAAAAAATCTTCATATTTACTATATACTTTTTGATATAAATTTGACCCACGGTTTTGAAATAGACTGACAAATGTACATTTCATTACATTTTCCAGAGTTTCTGAACAGAGCTTAAAAATGTTAATCTCCTGACAAAGACTTAAGACTGGTACAATTATACACTGTAATTCGGGACTTTCTTTGGCATTTTCTTGATTTCCGTTACTATTCCCATTACATATACACACTCCTAGAGCACGTGCGAGGGTTTGTAAAAACCCTGTGACATCTTTTTGACTAGTGAAAGTTTTTAGACATTCCTCATAATTGATTGTTTCTCCATTTGAATTATTCATAGAATTAACCTTAGGAGAATTGCACGAGCAAGGCATAGGAACACCTCCTATAATCCTTTATATTATATGTAAAGAGAAAGAATTTGGTGAAAAAAAAGCGGAATCATTAGAATACATTCCGCAGTCAAGTTTATAAAATTTTACTCAAGAAAGCTTTTGTTCGTTCATTTTGTGCATTGTTGAAGAATTCATTAGGTGAACCTTCTTCAACTATAATTCCTTTATCGATGAGGATAACTCGGTCTGCTACCTCACGAGCAAAACCCATTTCGTGGGTGACAACTATCATAGTCATTCCTTCACTAGCCAAGTCTCTCATAACGTTTAATACTTCACTGATCATTTCTGGATCTAAAGCAGAAGTGGGTTCATCAAAGAGCATTACTTTAGGTTTCATGGCGAGAGCTCGAGCAATTGCAACACGTTGTTTTTGACCACCAGAAAGCTGGGAGGGAAAATAATTAGCTTTATCTTCTAAACCAACTTTTTTAAGAAGCTTAAAAGCAAGCTTTTTGGTATCTTCTACATTTCCATTTTTGACTTTGATGGGGGCTAGGGTAATATTTTCCAAAGCAGTTTTGTGTGGAAAAAGGTTAAAATGTTGAAAAACCATCCCTATCTGTTCACGAATTTGATTAATATTTTTCCCTTGACTAGTAATTAACTGATCTTCAAACCAAATTTCCCCCGATGTAGGTTCTTCTAATCGATTTAAGCAACGCAAAAAAGTACTTTTTCCAGAACCGCTTACTCCTAAAATTACAACTACTTCACCTCGTTTAAATTCAGTACTTATTCCATTTAAGACAGTGAGATTTCCAAATTTTTTATATAAATTAGTCACTTTTATCATGAGATGGCAAACCTCTTTTCGATATAATTTAATAGTCGTGATGAAGTCCAAGTTAGAAGTAAATAGATTAATGCAACACCAATATACATACTAAAATAATCATAAGTACGCGCAGCAACTAATTTTGCATTAAAAAGAAGTTCAGGAAGAGCAATGGTTGAAATTAAGGAAGAATCTTTTAGAAGAATGATAAATTCGTTACCCAAAGGAGGTAAAATACGCCTAAAAGCTTGAGGTAATATAATATAGCGCATAGCCATGCTATTAGTCATTCCTAATGATTGAGCGGCTTCCATTTGGCCTTTATCTATGGATTGAATTCCTGAACGTACTATCTCTGCAACATAAGCACCGCTATTAATGGCAAGAGCAAAAATTCCGGCAGCATATGGATTTATATTGATATTAAATGCAGATGGTAACCCAAAATAAAGGATAAAAATTTGTACTAACATAGGAGTACCACGAACAAATTGTACGTATATACTTGAGGGAATTTGAATTAATTTAATTTTTGAAATTCGGCCTATCCCGATAAAGAGACCAATAGTAAGACCTAATATAAAAGAAGACAGAGTTATTATGATAGTAGTTATAGCCCCTTGCATTAAAAAAGGAAAATGCTTAATTATGAGTTCTAGATTTACGTTCATGCTTACACTCCTTTATTAGAGAACCAGCAGCCACTATTAATGGGACTGCTGGTTCTAAGATATTATTTAAACCAACTATCATAGAGTTCTTGATACTTTCCAGAATTAAAGATTTCATTTAAAGCTTCGTTGACTTTCTCTAGCAATTCGGTATTCTTTTTGTTGATAGCAATTCCATATTGTTCTTCAGTAAATGGTTTGCTAGCGATTTTAATTCCTGAAATATTTTTTATATATTCTTTTGCAACAGGTGCATCAATAATTACAGCATCAGCTCTCTTATTTTTTAACTCCAGAAAAGCTTCATTGACTTTACCGAATTGTTTTATTTGCGCATTGGATATCTCTGCCGCGGCATCTGCTCCAGTAGTGCCCATCTGTACCGCGATTATTTTACCAAGTAAATCATTTCTGGTGGTAATAATTGTTTCGTCATCTCTAACAACAATTACTTGACTAGCATCATAATATGGTATGGAGAAGTTAACATTTTTCTTACGCTCTGGAGTTATTGTCATACCAGCAATCGCAAGGTCGATTTGGTTAGCATTCAAAGCACCAACTAACCCACTAAAGTCCATATTAATAATTTCTACTTCTTTATTTAATTTTTCTCCAATTACTTTGGCAATATCAATGTCAAATCCTATCACTTCATTTTTATCATTTGTAAATTCAAATGGTGGGAAGGTTGCTTCAGTTCCTATTTTGAGTGTTTCTTTTTTACCACAACCACTTATGACTAGAACACAGACTAAAAGCAAAACAGTAAAAAAAGTAAATTTACGCATTACAAAAAACCTCCTTGAAATTTAATTTTTATATATATACAAACATTTTTTATAATTATTCTATAAATAAATAATGATTCTTTTTATAGGAGAAAAAAATTCTAAAAGAATGTTTGTAGTTTGCCCAAAATTTATGGCTAATAGACCACAATAATTTGCAAAAACGATTAAAGCTAGTTCTAAGATAAATAATTTACGTCATTTATGTTCTTATTGATTGAATTAATACGCATAAATATACATAACATTTTAATAAATATTCGCTATAAATATTAAAACTCCTTCTTTTTTAGACTGGAAATTTGTAGAGAGTAATGGTATAATGGAAGTCCTCATTAATATTAGGTTAATTATTTAAATAAAGGAGAGAAAAGGAGGGATTAGATGCTTTCTGGAATTAAAGCTGTTATTTTTGATATGGACGGAACTTTGATTGATTCAATGGGAATTTGGAAAGAAATTGATCATGATTTTTTAAGTAAACGTGAAATCCCAGTGCCTAAAACCATTCAAAAGGAAATAGAAGGAAAAAGTTTTACTGAGACAGCCGAATATTTTAAGGAAAGATTTGAATTATCGGAAAGTGTGGAAGAAATTATTGCGGAATGGATTAAAATGTGTAAAGCACATTACAAAGAACGAGTATTATTAAAACCAGGTGCAGCTAAATTAGTAAAATATCTTCATCAGATGGGTTTCAAGATTGGAATGGGAACTAGCAGTCAGCGTGAATTGGTAGAGACTGTCTTAGAACAATATGGATTGACATCTTATTTTGACAGTGTACGCACATCTTGTGAGGTAGGAAGGGGAAAGCCATATCCCGATATTTTCTTAAAGGTTGCTGAAGATTTGGAGATTGAGCCTGAAAAATGTTTAGTTTTTGAAGATACATTAGCTGGAATCCAGGCGGCTAAATCGGCAGGAATGCGTGTTATTGCTGTTTATGATGATTATTCTGTACCTTTTCAGGAGGAAATTTTGGCGATTGCGGATGGGTTTATTGAAGATTTTGAGGAGATTGCATAAAAAGTGCTAAGAGATTGTTCTCTTAGCACTTTTTAGTATAACTTAGAATTAAGGTAACTATTCAGTCGAATCAACAAATTCGTACTAAATCTCATTAAGTTTTTTACTGTTTTAATTTTTTCTTTTAATTTAAAAATACACATAAAAGTTGTTCCAAGTTGGCTTGAAGTGTTGAAAATGCTGTCTTTCGCTAC
>DAOVRZ010000029.1:0-48984 GCA_030627905.1 Halanaerobiales bacterium | reverse complement strand
CGATGATGGGAGAGCAAATGCCTATGATGCCCCCAATGATGCCTCCGATGATGGGAGAGCAAATGCCTATGATGCCCCCAATGATGCCTCCGATGATGGGAGAGCAAATGCCTATGATGCCCCCAATGATGCCTCCGATGATGGGAGAGCAAATGCCTATGATGGAGTATGAAGAGGAGGAATAACAACCTTTTAGAAAGGAGGTTTTTATATGCACCATTGTAACTACCCTACGAATCTTATCTATAACAACCCCTTTAATCAAAAGTTTAGTGGAGGATGGTATAACTGTCACCGAGTCTATTATTTAAACTTAGGGCCAATCATTGTTGATGAAACTAAAAACCCTGTTAAAGATATCTATCGCTTTGTTTATGGATTTGACAACAAAAATCCTCTTCTAGTTAAAGGGCAAGACAATGTAATTAATGTTGTTCCAACAGATAAAAATTATACGCCACTATGGAAAATCGTTTATGTAATTGTACCTAAAGATTATGTTCCCCAATCCATAAGATCTATTAAACAAATTAAAGATTCTAACTATAAAATCAAGAAATCAGACATAATAGTCAACTGTCCAATTCTATAATAAAAACAGGGTGTACTCGTACTCGAGTACACCCTGTTTTTATTATTTACTTTATATTTACTTTTTAATAAATTGCATCATATACATCAACTAAACCAGCACCTTGATGATATACAGTGTAACCTAAGTCACGAGCTGTATTCATCAAAGTAGACTTAACTGTATCAGGACTCCAAGTTGGATGAGCTTGAAGAATTTGACCAATGATACCAGCAACACATGGAGTAGCCATGGAAGTACCGGACATTGTTACATAACCGCTAGTAGCATTGTCACAAGCAGTAATGTTGTAACCTGGAGCACATACATCTGGCTTAACCCAGTTATCGATTGAAGTAGGACCTACGGAAGAGAAGTAAGCCATAGTATCATCAGAGATGCTAGTAGTACCCATATCATTTGCAGCACCTACAGTGATAATAGTTGGTTCGTTACCTGGTGAACCGATTGTATAGCTGGAAGGACCTGAGTTACCAGCAGCAACAACTACAACTACACCAGCGTTCCAAGCATTTTTAACAGCAATACAACTTGGATCAGTTGTGAAAGATTCAGCAATAGGACCACCTAAAGACATGGTGATAACGTCTACGCCAAAATTTACAGCAAACTTGATACCTGCACAATGAGTACCATGACCATGATCATCATAAGGAGCAGTTTTACCTTTAACGATATCTAACCAACCAACGATTCTGTTACCAAAATCTTGATGAGGAGCGATACCAGTATCAATAATAACGATTGTAACGCCAGCGCCATTATATGCACCTGTGGAATTCCAAACGTCATCAGCATTAACATTGTTATGACCTGGAGCCATCTGTACGATAACAGGAACTAATTCCTGACCATTCATTGCACCTTTAACATCATTGTCTAAATGAGCAGCAAATGCAAAACTACTAGCTACTAAAACCATTAAAAAAGTGATTAAAAATTTAACTCAATACCTGTTATGTTTAAAAAATTATCTTCTTTCGATTCTAATCCTGTAGATAAAACAATCAAATGTTCTAAATCTTTCTTATATTCAAATCCTAAATCGAGAGTATATCCTTTATCAGTAAGTAATACTTCTCCAATACCGAAACTATTTGTTGAATATCCAAATTCAGTTTTCATACAAAAATCATCCTTTATAAAATAGGATAGTCCAAAATTTTGGGAATGTTCTTCACTCTTTTGATTCATTGTTCCATATACTTTATTAAATTCTTGAAAATTTTCATAATCTATTTTATAGTTAACATTTAAATTTTTAAATATATCTATACTTGTAGTACATGTAAGTTCTAACCTGTCTGTTTCTGCAGTAACTGACTTAATTTTAGTTTTAAGACCATTAAAGTTAAAATTTTTACTTTCTAACGCATAATTAGCATTCCAATTATAGCGTTTCGTATAAGAATCGTATTTTTGATTGTTAAAATACACATACCCTCCATTTAAAAATAAATTTTCTATAGGCAACCAATTAGCCAATTATAACCATATAAAAAAAGAAATATATCCTTCTCTCTTCCATTCTAAATCATCAAAAAAAGCTAAAGTATTATAGTTAAAAAGAAAAACTATTAAGAATATAAATATAATCAAGCCAAAGTATCTCGATTTCATGATCATTCCCCTAAATTTCTATTTACTAGTAGTATTAGACAAATATGTATTCGACCCTCTTTTTTATTTTAGATTTATGAAAAAATAGATCCCACTCCTATATTGAAATGAGATCTATATAACTATATAATTAACATAATTTACTAGTCAAATAACTTTAAATTTATTTATATAACACTAATTAATACTTGAAATTTAAATTCAAAACATGTATAATTATTAAAAACATATGTATGCAGGAGGCGAGCAGTAGTGAAAAAGCTAGGTTTATTACCCAAATTAATCATTGGCATTATTGTAGGTCTATTTATTGGAACAATCTGTGTAAAAGTAGGAATTGAGTGGCCGATTAGCTTGCTTAAAACTTTTAACGGAATATTTGGTAGTTTTTTAGGTTATATTATTCCATTCATTATTATTGCTTTTGTAGCTCCAGGTATTGCAGAGTTAGGTAAAGGAGCCAGTAAGTTATTAGCAATAGCAACAGGAATAGCTTATTTATCAACAATAATTGCCGGAACTTTGGCTTTTATCTTGGGAAAAACATTATTGCCAATGATATTGAATACCAATGCTGATTTAAATACTATCGATAATACAGTAAAGTCATTATTTAATATCGATATTCCTCCAATGATGGGGGTAATGACAGCATTAGTAACCGCTTTTATGTTGGGGCTAGGAATGGCTAATATTAACGGTAAAACTTTTTATAATGTAATCAAAGAATTTCAAAGTATTGTACAGAAGGTAATCAAAGTCGTTATTATTCCATTGTTACCATTTCATATCGCAGGTATTATAGCTACAATGAGTTATGCTGGTAAGGTTGTATCTATTATGGCTTCTTTTGGTAAGGTTTTTATCTTAATTATTGGATTACAATCTGCTTATGTAATTGTTCAATATTTGATAGCGTGTAAAATTGCTAAGAAAAATCCAATTACATCTATAAAAAATATGTTGCCAGCCTATTTTACTGCAATAGGAACACAATCTTCAGCAGCTACTATTCCAGTAACAGTTAGGTGTGTATTAAAGAATGATATCGAAGAAGATATTGTAGATTTTGTTGTACCATTAGGTGCTACTATTCACTTAGCAGGAGATACAATAACTCTAACTTTAGCATCAATGGCAGTAATGATGTTAAGTGGTCAAACAGTAACTTTTGGAGCAATGTTTCCATTTATTTTAATGTTAGGTGTAACTATGGTAGCTGCTCCTGGGATTCCAGGTGGGGGAGTTATGGCTTCATTAGGATTATTAGAAGGAATGCTTGGTTTTGGTGGAATGCAAAAATCTTTAATGATTGCATTGCATTTAGCACAAGATAGTTTTGGTACTGCAACGAATGTAATGGGTGATGGTGCTATTTCTATTATTATGGATAGCTTATCTAAAAATAAAATGAAAAATAGATAAAATCAAAAAAGAGCCATTCTACTGGCTCTTTTTTGATTTTAGTTTTAGATTTTTAAAATTTACTTATACCATCCAATACACCCTTAATAGCTTTAACATACTTCTCGTACTCTTCTTTTCTAAGTAACCTAAAGTATAAACTTCTTAGAATGTTTTTAGTGTTAAGATAAACTATACCGTCTTCAGGATATCTGCCAATTTTATTTATATTACTAAAATTTTCTATCCAGCTTATAATTTCTGATTCTGCTACTATATTTCTTTCCAATATACTAATAACCGCTGTTACCATTCGTTCATCTTCATCATTTACATATACATAATCATTAATTGTCATTTTTTTATGAATAACTTGTAAAATTGTTTTCAAATCTTCATCATTAATTTCACTACATTTTGCTAGCTCATCTAATCCATCTGCAGCATGAGCCATTCCATGTATCCACCCTTTATCCCTATCATATCCTCTTACATCTTCTTCTGTTATAATATAGCATATCAATTTGTCTTTGACCATATCTAAATCTTCAAGGGAAAGAAAGGCACTCTTCTTATGTACATATAATACCAGTGGAATTACTAAAGCTGAAAAAGTCCGTGTAAATACAGAATCATCATCTTTTGCTCCTATTTTGTAAAAAAGATGATTTTCATCTAAACTGAGGTTAAGAATCTGATATAATTCATCTGAATCAAATACACCGTCTATTATCCAATTTGCTAGAGTTGAATAGATTAAAGTATCACGGAAATATCCATCTGTATCGCCAATGAAATTCATCATTTTTATTACCAAATCAAAAGGGTTCTCTTTTTCGGGTACTTTATATTCATTCTCTTTAATTGCTTTCAATTTTTCGATTAATAGGCTTCTCTCTTCCATAGTATTTCCCTCCTTATTTCTGAAAATGTGCCACAATTGAGCGGAACAATCCGTTAAATGCTCGAACTTCAGCCATCGTTGCTGACTTACCATGACCAGGATAAATGGTAACATCATCAGGCCATTTGTTCACCGTTTCAATTAAACTTTTACAGATTTTTAATTCATCACCGTCTTTAAAATCTGTTCGACCAATTCCATTTGCAAAGATTGTATCTCCTGAGAAAACTACTTTTTCTCCAATAACCTCGAGACAAATACTACCAGGTGTATGGCCTGGAGTTAGAACAACTTTCAACTTTACTTCACCCACTGAAATGATATCTCCACCATTTAAGAGTTTCCCCAGATCAATATTGACTTTGCGATTGAAGAGCTTAAATCCTTGGTTGGCCAGTTCTATTAATCCTGCTTCATCATTTTTATGTATAAATACTGGACAATCATATTCCTTCTTCACCATATTGGCCGCTCCAACATGATCAAAATGATAGTGGGTCAAAATAATCCCTATCGGTTTAAGAGAATTGTTCTCTAAAAAGTTAATCATCGTCTTTGACATAGCTCCAGGATCAATGATCAGTGCTTCTAATGTATTTTCATCATACACAACATAAGTATTACTCTGAAATGTACCAACAACAAAAGTCTCGAATCTCATTTTTTATGTTTTCCCCTTTCTTTAAGTGGATAATATTTTTTAATCCCATATCCTGCAATCATTTGCTGTTGAACCTGAACTGCATCAATAGCTACCTCCATTGCTACCTTTGAAGTAAAGTATTTAGCAAGAGAAGTTTCAATGATAGCATCAGGATCTCCGGATTTTCTTAACTTTCCTGCATGTAAACAAAGAGCAAGGGCGGCATGGATTTTGGTAACTGCATCGCCAATAAATTCTTGAATCAACTGGAATGTCCGCAGTTTTTGCCCAAATTGTGAACGTTCCCTCGAATAACTAAGCATCGCCTCAAGAGCAGCCTGAGCAATAGCAACTCCAGCCCAGGCGATACTATAACGACCATGATCCAAAGCAGTTGAAACGATATATGCAAAGCCAGTCCCAACATTACCTAAAACATTTTCTTCAGGAACTATTATGTCATTAAATTCAACTTCAGCGATATGAGAGGCACGACCACCTAGTAAACCTTTTATTGGTCTTGTGACAACTCCACGTTCCCGTTCAACTATAAAAGCAGTTACTTTTCCTTCATCACTAGCAATTACTAAGAAAATATCAGCTATATCTCCAAATGAGATCCATTTATTTTTCTGCTCTTCTGTACCCCATTTTAAAATACTCTCACCAACTAAAGAATCATGAACGGTCAAAAGACCTCTGGTATTGCAACAACCTTTTCCGATCTCTTCAGTCAACAATCCATCTGTAATTGGATCAAGCTCCAGACCACCATATTTTTTCGGAAATGTTGCACCCAAATAACCCTTGGCAGCTAACTTCTCTATTAATTTCCTGGGCAATCCTTGATTTTCTTCAAATTCAGTTGCAAATGGTCTAATCTCTACATCTGTAAAGACTCGAACACTTTGAATTATCTCTTTTTGCTCAGTTGTTAGTGAAATATTCAATTCCACCCATCCCCATTTACTTCTATATTAAACAAATCTAGCTTGATTTTTTATTTACAAAATTAACAATATTATCAACAGAACTAAAATTCGCTAGGTTTAAGTCTTCATTCCCAACTTTAATTTCAAACTCAGTCTCAATAAAAGTTACCAGTTTTAACGCAAACATTGAATCGACAAAACCAAGTTCAAAGATATTATCAGCATCAGTAAATGTTACATCATCGTCATAAATCACCATATTTTCCACAATAAAATCTCTAATATTTTCTTTAATTTCCACAATCATTCACTCCTTTTTTTTACTTCAATACTAATATTTTCCTTTGATTAGATTTTATAATTGTTTTTTCATTTATAAACTTCGCTCTTGTTAGTGTTTTTTCCTTCACCTCACTGACTTTTTATCACTTTATTAAACAAAAAAAATCCCTCAACTTTTATAAGTGAAGGATTTTTTCAATATACTTTACAACAAATTATAAAATTTTCATTAATTCGTCGTATTGACAGGATTTCCTGCTAAAAATTGTTCTAAATTATTTACTGCAATATTCATAAGGCGTACTCTGGCTTCAATTGGAGCCCATGCAATGTGTGGAGTTATAATACAATTTTTCGCAGTAAGTAATGGATTGTCCTTTTTAACAGGTTCCGCAGATAAAACATCAACTGCCGCACCAGCAACTTTACCTACATTCAGTGCATCTCTTAAATCTTCTTCCACAATTAATGCTCCTCTTGATGTATTGATCAGCATAACTCCATCTTTCATTTTTGCTATTGTTTCTTTGTTTATAATTCCTTTTGTGCTTTCAATTAATGGACAATGTAAACTGATTATATCTGATTTTTGCAATAACTCATCCAGTTCTACATATCTCATTGTATCACTTTCAAGTTCTTTATTCTTATGATTATCAGAAGCTAATACTTTCATTCCAAATGATTGCGCAATTTTTCCGGTTGCCTGACCTATTCTTCCATACCCAATAATACCCATTGTCTTTCCTGCTAACTCAACTAATGGGTACTTCCAAAAACAAAAATCAGGACTATTAGTCCAGGCACCTTTTTTAACTTCTTCACTATGTACCCAAACATGATGGCACATTTCTAATAATAATGCAAAAACAAACTGCGCAACTGCTGCTGTTCCATATGTAGGAATATTAGTTACAACTATACCCATTTCTTTTGCCGCTTGTACATCTACTACATTATAGCCCGTCGCCAGTACACCTACAAATTTTAATCCAGGTACTTTTTCAAATGTTTCTCTTGATAGTGGAGTTTTATTTGTAAAGATGATTTCTGCATCTCCAATTCTTTCTACGATTTCATCTGCAGAAGTACGATCATATACAGTCAGCTCTCCGAGTTTTTCCAGAGCTTCCCATGACAAATCGCCTGGATTTAATGTATATCCATCTAATACGACAATTTTCATTTTGATATCCTCCTTATAAGTAATCTACTTCGTAGTTTTTAATCTGACCTTTGCTTCATATAAACATTCGTCATTTATAAATAAATATCCTGTTAATTACTCAAAATCTGACTCTTCAAAATCATCATATTATTCATTTCTTTCTCTATTTTCAAATCCAACTTATTACCTCTCATTTCCGTTTCACTAAATAACTAAATATTTTTCTCAGATATTCTTCACCGACTTCAAGCCATCCAAAATCAAGCTGATCAAAATAAACATTAGTAATCTCAGCATCTCGATGGATGATTGACTTATCTTCTTCATCCCCTTTTTCATTCATTAAATATGGTAAAATCCTGACCATTGCTTCTGATTGATTCTCTTTAATTAAATCTTCAATCGCTTTCTTAAACTCTTCATTGGAAACTATCTGAACATGATAGTCAATCTTCCTCAAAAACTCTACAATTTCTGCTAACTTAATATACCTGTAATTGTAAAGGTGAAAAGCCTGATTATTAGCATCTTTAGTTTTAATCAATTTTACAATTGCCCTACTACAACAATCTACAGGGGTAAATTCTAAAACATGTGTTAGCATATCTTCTGAAACCTTCTGTAATTCTGTTAAAAGAAGTAGTCGATTATAAAAAGCATTTTCCATCAAATTCTCCTGAAAGAGTCCATCACGTAAACGTCCAGTTAGATTACCAACCCGACAGATTATTGCATCCAACCCTCGGTCAAAAGCCTTAACTATCATATTTTCTGCCTCAAACTTACTTTTTACATAGACGTTATCCTCAAAGCTTTGTCCAATATAAAGATCATTTTCGGTAAATCTTACTTCTTTCTCTTCATGTAATCTACTACCAGATACACTCATTGTTGAAATATAACAAAGTCGTGCCTTGGATCGACAGGCTAGTTCTACAATTCTGGCAGTACCCTGAACATTCACCTGATAAAATTCTTTGTAGTCACCAAAATGTTTTACTAAGGCAGCTGTATGGATAATGGTATCTATGTTATTAGCCAGATTATCATAATTTTTCTTTGAAAGTCTTAAGTATTCTTTAGTCAAATCTCCTTGAATGACAAATATCCGTTCTTCGATAAAACAGTCATATTGATTTCCAAAGTAGAACTTAAGTTTTTGCTTTAACCTATCTAAACTTAAGCGATCTTCACTACCTCTAACCAGACAATAAATCCGGGCTTTGGTGGTTTTTAATAACTCTTCCAGGATATGAATTCCCAAATATCCCGTTGCCCCTGTAAGTAAAACATTTTCAGGAGTAAAAGTATCACCTTTAACCTTTATATCACCAGGTCTAATCGAAGAAAGCTTTTTAACAACTCGTTTTTCTTCAGTTACCGCCGTTTCTATAAAACATTTAGTAAGATATTTAGCTAAATTGTAGATATTTTTATACTGGAAGATATCATTAACCTCTAACTTCAAACCTTTTTCTCTTGCTTTTATAACTGTTTTTATTGCCAAAAGAGAGTTACCACCCAGTTCAAAGAAGTCTTGCTCTACATTAACCTTATCTATATTTAGAACATCTTCTAAAATTTCAGCCAGTTTAGTTTCAACTTCATTCATAGGATTAGCACTGATTTGAACTTTATCTCTTTCAGGTATTTTTAATGCTTTTCTATCAATCTTATCATTTGCCTTATCAACTATCTGAATCCTTGCTGGAACCATATAATTAGCAATTTTAAACTCTGGATTTTTAACTACAGCCTGAAGAAGATTTTTAAAATGCTGACTCATCCGACAAATCGTCTCAGCTTCAAAAAGATCAGTCCGATAAACCATACCAAAACCGATTCCCTCACCAACTTCTATGGCATTAAGAGTTAAATCAAACTTGCTCACCATATTGTCAAAACTATATGGTTTAATTTCTATATCCTCTAAAACTATAGTTTTCTTTTCAGTATTTTGCAAAGCAAACATAACATCAAATAATGGATTTCTACTTACATCACGAACCAATTCCAGATTATTGATAAGCATCTCAAACTGATAGTTTTGATTTTCAAAGGCTGAGAGACAAATATTCTTAACCTCATTTAAGAAATTCTTAAAAACCTTCTTACCTCCTGGCTGACTTCTAATAGCAAGGGTATTAACAAACATACCAACTATCCCTTCTAAATCAGCATGATTGCGCCCTGCCACAGGAGTACCCACAATTATATCTTCCTGACCACTATATTTTACCAATAATACATTATACACTGCCAGAAGAAGCATATATAAAGTTGTATTATTTTGTGCAGCCAGTCTTTTTAACTGGCCTGTCAGTTCTTCATCAATACTAAACTCAAATCCTGCTCCATGATGACTCATCAAAGCTGGTCTTGGCTTATCTGTAGGTAGATCCAATACCGGGATCTCACCTGCAAATTGATCCAGCCAATACTCTGCTTCATTCTCAAGTTTTGGTAAACCTGGCGTCCCCACCTGCCAGACTGCAAAATCTTTGTACTGAATCCGTAGATCCTGAAGAGGCTCGTTCTGATATAACCTAGCAAAATCAGAGCTAATTATTTCTAGAGAAGTACCATCTGCTATAATATGATGCATGTCAAAAATGAAGATATGTTGATTCTTCTCCAATTTAATCAAACCAACTCTAAAAAGAGGGCCAGCAAATAAGTCAAAAGGCCTGATATAATCGGAGATTATCTTTTCTAATTTATCCTTATCATTCAGCTCAATTAATTTTAAATCTACTACTAATTCGTCCTCTATTCTCTGTACAGGTTCACCATCAATCAGTTCAAAAAAGGTTCTAAAAGCTTCATGACGATCAATCAATTTCTGTAATGACTGTTTAAATTGTTGATAATCCAATTCCCCTACAAGTCTAAACATACAGGGAAGATTATAATTAATATTTAATTCTGTCATATATTCGATGATAAACAATCTTTGTTGTGCTGAAGATAATGGATAAAAATCTCTTCTTTCTATCTTCTCAATTGCCTGATATGTCCGTTTTTCAATACTTTCTAAATATTGAGCTAAACTTGCTATTGTAGGTCTTTTAAAGATCTCCCTTAAAGAAATCTGTGTATTAAACTCCTTGTTAATTTTAGCAGTTAACAATGTAGCTCTAAGTGAGTGACCACCAAGGGCAAAGAAATTATTATCTATACCTACTTGATCCACCTTTAACACTTGTGACCATAATATGACTAATCTCTTTTCTAATTCAGTTTCTGGAGGTCTGTATTCAGTTTCACTCTGTTTTACTCCATCAGGTTCAGGTAATGCCTTGCGATCAATCTTACCATTGGCGTTTATTGGTATCTTATCTAAAATGACAAAATATGAAGGAATCATATAGTCAGGCAGATAATTTCCAAGCTCGGTTTTAATTTTTGCAATTGATAATTCATCTGCTTGATCAACCACCAGATAAGCAACCAAATATTTGTTTTTATTTTCATCTTCGAAATCAACAACAGTTATCTCTTTGATTTCTTTAATCTTTAAAAGCTGTTCTTCTATTTCTTCTAATTCAATTCTAAAACCCCTAATTTTGACCTGATGATCCTTTCTACCCTCAAATTCAATAGTTCCATCTACTAACCAACGAGCAAGATCACCTGTCTTATACATCCTTTCTGCAGGATGACAAATATCTTCCACAAATTTCTCAGTAGTTAATTTTGACCTTTGATAATAACCCCGACCTACATTCGCTCCTCCGACATACAGTTCACCTACTATTCCAATAGGCTGAAGTCGTTCATTTTCATCTACAATATAGATACGTGTATTATCAATAGGTTTTCCAATCGGTGGTAATTCCCAAATCTCTTCATTAGGAGACATGGTCAAAGTTGTAACAACATGAGTTTCAGAAGGACCATAATGGTTATGAAGATAAACCTGATTTTTTGCTAAATATTTTTTCAATCCTTCAGTTACAATTAATTGTTCTCCCGCAGTAAGAATATGTTTAATACAACCTGGAAACTCTTTTAGGTATTCCTCTTCTGTAAAAACAAATTTTAAAAAGGATACAGGAACAAAAATCGTTGAGATATTATTATCTTCAATAAATTTAAAGAGTTGATTAAAGTCATCCCTTTTTTCTTTATCTATAAGATATAACTCTCCGCCTGCTAAAAGAGTGGTAAAAATCTCCTGATAAGAAACATCAAAACTGATGGTAGTAAACTGAAGAACCTTACTAAAATCAATATTAGTCTTTGTTAATTCAAAATTAATCAGATTAACTATATTTCGATGTTCAATCTGTACACCCTTTGGTCTGCCAGTAGAACCAGAAGTATAGATTAGATACATCAAATCCTCAGGATGATTAACTAATTCCGGGCCAGTTCTCCTTTCCTCAATCGGCTGATCCAGATAAATTACTTCTCCGTCAAAACTCAACTCCTTTGTAAGCTGACTTTTTGTCAATAGTAATTTAATATTACTATCTTCTAGCATAAATGCAATTCTTTTTTCTGGATAATCATAATCAATTGCAAGATAAGCTCCTCCAGCTTTTAAGATAGCTAAAAGTCCAACAATCATCTCAAAAGACCTTTCCACCATTAAGCCAACAATCCGCTCTCGTACTACCCCTTTCTCTCTCAATAGATAAGCCATTCCATTAGCCTTCAACTGTAAAGTCTGGTATGTCATCTCTTCTCCGTTATAATACAAAGCTGTCTTTTGAGGATTATGTTTTACCTGTTCTTGAAAAAGTTGATGAATTGTTTTCATCTTAGGATATTCAACACTGGTATCATTAAATTGATTTAAGATTACCTTCTTCTCATCCTCAGTAATCATCTCTAAATCAGAGATTTTTTGATGAGGATTCTTAATCATCTCAATAACAATTTTTTCAAAATGTGTGGCCATTCTTTTGATGGTTTCTGCTTTAAATAGTTGAGTACTATATTCAAGATCAATCTTGATCTTTGAATTTGATTCATAAGCATCCATAAAAAGGTCAAATTTAGCTGTTTTTCTTTCTGGATGATAAGGTATAAATTTTAATTCTCCTCTTTTTACTTCACCTTCATCAATATTTTGTAGAGCAAACATAGTATCAAAAAGGGGATTTTTGCTTAGATCTCTCGTAATATTTAATTTTTCTACCAATAAATCAAAAGGATAATCCTGATTAGAAAAGGCCTCCAAAGCAGTCTCTTTATTCTCTGTTAATAATCTGGCAATAGTTTTTTCTATATCTGGCCTGATTCTCATCACAACAGTATTAACAAACATCCCTATAATATTTTCCAAATCAGCGTCTGTTCTACCAGCAATAGGAGAACCTATATTGATATCTGACTGTCCTGAATATCTAGCTAAAAGAATACTATATGCAGTTAAAAGAATTATATATAATGTAGCTTCTTTTTCTTTAGCCAACTGATTTAAACTATCTGCCAATTCTTCATCCAATGAAAACTGATAGACTGCTCCTGCAAAATTTTTCTCTAAAGGTCTAGAATAATCTATTGGTAAATTCAAGACCGGAATCTCATCAGCAAATTGACCAAGCCAATATTTTTCCTGTTTTGCCATTTCTTCTGATTCTAAAAACTTCCTTTTCCAGACCGCATAATCTTTATACTGTAATTTTAATTGAGGTAATTCATCCCCATTATAAGCTCTAATCAACTCATTAATAAAGATTCTCATTGATACTCCATCCATAATGATATGATGGAAATCACATAGTAACAAACAACTGTCTGTCTTATCAATTATTTCAATTAGTTCTACTCTGAAGAGAGGAGGTCTTTTAAAGTTAAAAGGTCTAATAAAACTTTTCAACCTGGAATCTAACTCATTCTCTTTCATGGAAGAATAAATAATTTTAAAATCAACCTCATCATGAATTTTCTGGATTGGTTCGTCATTTATAACCTCAAAAGATGTTCTTAAAGATTCATGTCGCTCAATTAATTGTTTAAAAGCCCATTTCAGACGTTCAATATCAAGTTTTCCCATGAGAAAAACTCCAAGGGGCATATTATAGCTCTTAGCATTATTTTCTAATTGATATAAGATATACATCCTCATTTGAGTTTGAGAAACAGGATAATAAGCTCTTTTTTCCTCAATTGGGCTAATTTTTTTATGATAGTCCACTTCCCTAGAAGCAATATATACTCTGATCCCTCTAATAGTTGGTTCTTTGAAAATCTGCTGTAATGATACCTTTACCCCGAACTCTTTATAGATTTTTGCCATCATCGCTGTTGCTTTTAATGAATGACCACCCAGATCGAAGAAATTATCATTTACCCCTATATTCGATAAATTCAATATGTCTTCCCAGATAGAAGCCAGCTTTTTCTCAATTTCGTCTTTTGGATATTCTTTTACTCTCTTTTCTTTATCAATATCAGGTAGAGGTAAAACTTTGCGATCAATCTTCCCATGGGAAGTTACCGGTAATTTATCAAGCTGAATCAAATATGCTGGAATCATATATTCTGGTAATTCTTCAGCCAATTGTGCCTTGATACTTTTCGGGCTAATCTCTTCATCCGCTGAGTAATAACCGACTAAATAAGTATTATCCTTTTGGTCATTGATATCAACTACTACCACTTCTGTAATGGACTCATGACTTGTCAAAAGTTGATTTTCGATTTCACCCAATTCAATTCTATAACCCCTTACTTTAATTTGAGAGTCAATCCTGCCCAAAAATTCTATTTTTTCATCAGCCAACCAACGCCCAAGATCTCCGGTCAAATACATTTTTTCTCCGGAAATAAAGGGATTATTAACAAATTTGTCATGGGTTAAATCCGGTCTATTAAGATAACCTCTGGCAAGTTGCACCCCTCCAAGACAGATCTGTCCGGGTACTCCAACTGGCACTGGTTTAAAATTCTTATCTAAGATATAAACCTTTGTATTAGGTACAGGACTACCAATAGAAACAGGAAATTCTGTCAAAATATTTCGATTAATGGTAGAAATTACACTATTCTCTGTTGGGCCATATTCGTTGGCAATCTCTAAATCTGGTTTAAGCTTTTTACTCTTTTCGATCAAATTAAGACCAATCTGTTCTCCACCCATCGAAACTGTTTTTAAGGATTCTACATCTTTTTTTGTGAAACACTCCAAAAGCCAAGTATAAATCGAAGGAACACAGGAAATGTGTGTTACTTTTTTACTACCAACAATTTCTTTGATAATAAAGGGTTCTTTAACCTGTTGATTATCCAATAAAACAATCTGAGCTCCTGAGATTAAAGGAGTAAAGAATGTCAAAACAGATCCATCGAAAGCGAAAGAAAAGAGAATTAATACTCGATCATTTACAGTAAAATTATAGCTATCTTTTCTCCAATATAAAGCATTGGATATACTATGATGTTCAATCATAACTCCTTTCGGGTTACCTGTAGTACCGGATGTATAAATTACATATGCAAGATCAGTAGGTTGATTAACTATCTCTAAATTTGCAGAGTCACCCACAAATAGTTCGTTATTTAACTTAATTATCTCCCCTGAAAAATCAGTAATTTTGGTTGAGATGTCTATACAAGTTAAAAGTAATGACGCTCCACTATCTCTAAGAAGATATTGAATCCTTTCTCGAGGATAGTCAGGATCTATTGGTAAATATGCTGCTCCTGCTTTCATTACTGCTAATATAGCTATTGCCATTTCTAAAGAACGTTCAACAATAACTGCTATAATTTTATCAGGGCTGGCCCCTTTTTCTCTTAATAATCTAGCCAATTGATTGGAACGTCGATTATATTCAGCATAGGTTAGTATCTGATCTCCAAAACTGATAGCAATTTCATCAGGAGTTTTTTCAGCCTGACTTATAAAAAGTTGATGTAACAACGATTGATCAGTATACACACATTGATTATCGTTAAACTCCTCTATTAATTGTTTTCTCTCTTTATCAGAAAGCATTTCAATTTCAGCTAATTTGATTTCTGGATTTTTTACAATCTTTCTTAAGATGTTTATAAGATGTTTTGCCATCTGTTCTATAGTTTGCTGTTTGAAAAGATCTGTACTGTATTCAAAAGTAAATTCGATCTTTTGATTTTTCTTAACAGCACTCACCGTAAGGTCAAATTTTGAAATTTTACTCTTTACAGAATATGATTCTAACTCTAAAGCATTTGCTGTTTGACTTTCATATTGATATCCCATATTTTGCAAAGCAAACATCGTATCAAATAATGGATTGCGGCTTAGATCACGATTTATTTCAAGTTTATCTACTAACATTTCAAACTGATAATCTTGATTTTCAAAAACCTCTAAACCATTAAGCTTTACTTCTTTTAAGAAATCAGCAAAAGATTTCTCATCATCAACATAATTTCTCATCACTATAGTATTAACAAACATTCCTATCAGTTTTTCTAACTCCTGATGAGCTCCTCGTCCAGCAGATGGTGAACCAACAAGCAGATCTTGCTGGCCTGTGTATTTAGCTAGAAGAATATTATATACGGCTAAAAGAGTTAGATATAGGGTGGAATCAAATCTTTGAGTTAATTCTTCTAACTGTCTCGTTAATTTTTCTGTCAAACTTAAGTTAATAGTATCACCAACAAAAGTCTTGACTGTTGGACGTAAATAATCTGTAGGTAAATTCAAGATTGGAATCTCATCAGAAAATTTATCCATCCAATATCTTTCCTGATTTTTTAATAATTTAGAATCAGACAATTTATTCTGCCAGACAGCAAAATCTTTGTATTGAAATTTCAGCTCCTCTAACTTTTGCCCTGCATAGATTTTCATTAATTCATCCAGCAAAATTCCCATTGAAACTCCATCGAAAACAATATGATGAATGTCAAAAACCATCAGATAACAGTCTTCTAATTCTAATAACCCTACTCGCAATAAAGGAGGTTGACGCAAATCAAAGGGTCGAAAAAACTCTTTAATCACATCTTTTTTACCTTCCAAAAGCTCAATCTGAAAATCTACATTGGCGATAATTTGAACAGGCTCTTTATCTTCCATGATGAAATAAGTTCTTAAAGTCTCATGTCTGTCAATTATTTTTCTAAAAGCCCTCTCTAACTTTTTGATATCCAGATTGTCCTTAATATAAACAGCACCTGGCATATTATAACCAATGCTCTCTTCATCCATCTGCTGCATTAGATACATCCTCTTTTGAGCTGAAGAAACCGGATAATAATCGTTAATTGCTGTCTTATTAATTACTGGATAGTCACTGCTTTTTGATTTTTCCAAATACTGAGCCAGTTTTTCCACAGTCCGTTCTTCAAATATATTTCTTAAAGTTATTCTATTACCAAATTCATTATTTATTTTTGAAGCCAAAGAAGTTGCTTTCAATGAATGACCACCCAACTCAAAAAAGTCATCTTTTATTCCAACCTGTTGAACCCCCAGTACCTGAGCAAAAAGAGTAGCTAATTTCTTCTCAGTCTCATTTGTTGGTGGCTGATATTTACTACTAAAATGACTATCTGGATTAATTTCTGGTAAAGACTTACGATCAATCTTACCACTTAATGTCAAAGGCATCAAATCTACCTGAATAAAATAGGTTGGAATCATATAATCAGGAAACTTATTACTTAACCTCACCTTCACATCTTTAACAAACAAATCAAATTCTTCTTTTTCTTTTTTAATTCCTAACTTGATAAAAACACAGATGGTTTTGCTTCCCTTAATTTCTTTAACAATAACCACACATTCTTTAATCTCAGGTTCTGTTAGAATTTGATTTTCAATTTCCCCCGGTTCAACCCGAAAACCTCTTATTTTAACCTGATTATCAACCCTGCCTACAAATTCTAAATTACCATCAGCTAACCAGCTGGCAATATCTCCAGTTCGATACATTTTCTTACCAGCTTCAAGGGGATCTTCAACAAATTTTTGATTGGTTAATTCAGGCTGATTCAAATATCCCCGACCGACTCCTTCTCCCGCTGTACACAATTCACCCGGAAGACCAATTGGTTGAAGATTATTATATTTATCAATAATATATACTTTAGTATTGGTGGTTGGTTTCCCGATGGGCACATTGTCATTAAAGGTTTTTTCAATCTTAAAGGCTGTAGAAAAAGTAGTATTTTCAGTTGGCCCATACATATTCAGCATTGTTAATTTAGGATACATCTTTCGGATAAGGTTTACGTATTTAATCGAAACAACCTCTCCACCAAAGATTAGAGTCTTTAAAGAAGCAAATATTGTTGGATTTTCTTCTGCCAATTGATGGAATAATGCAGTTGTCAGCCAGAGAAAAGTGATATTATATTCTTTTATCTTTTCTTCTAATAGCTTCGGCATTAAAAGCTTTTCCTTAGAAATAATGTATAAAGAAGCTCCTTTGAGGATAGTTCCCCAGATTTCAAATATAGATGCATCAAAAGCTATGGTTGCAGTCTGTAAAACCCTATCATTCTCCTTTATTTCTGGAGACATCGAACTTGCCAACAGAGCATTTACATTACGATGTTCAATCATTACTCCCTTTGGTTTTCCTGTTGAGCCAGATGTATAGATAATATAGATCAAATCCCCTGGCTTATTTATTAAATTAAACTCAAAAGATGAAAGGAAATCATCTTTTATATAATCAACTGGATTTAATATCTCACCCGAAAATTCTATATCCATCATTCTAACATTACTTAATAATAACTTAATTTTAGCATCCTTAAGTAGATAACTAATTCTTTTGGGTGGATAATTTAAATCAATTGGTAGATAAGCACCACCTGCCTGGACGATTGCCAGAATAGTAACTACAGCATCTAAAGAACGCTCCATCATAACGGCAACAATACTCTCTCTATCGACACCTTTTTCTCTTAAGATATGAGCCAACCGATTCGCTTTTTGGTTTAACTTAAGATAAGTCAATTGCTCCACTTCACTTACCAGTGCAATTTTATCTGGAGTCCTGTAAACCTGTTCTTCAAAAAGCACGCCAATTGTCTTTTCTTGTGGATATTCAACCATACTATTATTAAACTCTAATATTTTTCTTTTTTCAACTTCATTTAATAAATCAATATCTTGAAGGAATATCTCAGGTTTAGCAGTTATCTTAAGTAAAATCTGCTTAAAATGATCGGTTAATCTTTTAATTGTCTCTGCCCGATAAAGTTCAGTACTATATTCCACTTCAAAATAAAGACCATTAATAGATTCATACGCAAACATAGTCAAATCAAATCGGGCAATTTTGTCAGTATAGTAATATGGACTGACCTTTAAACTATGCTCAACTTTAGCTGTGTGAATCGTATTTTGCATAGCAAAGACAATATCAAAGAGTGGATTATGGCTCATATCCCGCTCTAAATCCAATTTTTCTACCAGCATTTCAAATGGATAATCCTGATTCTCATATGCACTCAAAGCATTAGCTTTAACTTCACTTAAAAAGGCAATAAAGCTCTTATTTCCACAGGGTTGATTTCTCATCGGCAAAGTATTTACAAACATACCAACAATATTGCTTAAATCCGGGTGTCCATTTCTTCCAGCAATAGGTGAGCCAACGATAATATCTTCGTGACCTGCATATCTACTCAATAAAATATTATAAGCAGCTAAAAGAATCATATAAATAGTTGCTTCATTTTCTTTAGCCAATTCATATAAACTATCACTAAGATTCTTATCCAGTTTAACACCACATTTCTCCCCACTAAATTTCCTTATTTTAGGCCGTTTAAAATCTGTTGGCAGTTCCAACACTGGAATATCAGGAGAAAATCTATTAAGCCAATATTCTTCCTGTTTTTTAAACTGACTGGTTTCAAAGAGTTTATTCTGCCACTCAGCAAAATCCTTGTACTGAATTTGCAATTTCGATAGACTATACCCTTCATAAAGCTTAAGAAACTCATTAATCAATAGATCAATAGAATATCCGTCAGAAATAATATGGTGCATATCCAACATCAAAAGATACTTATCTTTTTCAATCTCTAATAATTCTACTCGAAGTAGAGGGGCTTTTTTTAGATCAAAAGGACGGATAAATTCCTCGACCTGCTGATCCAATTTTTCAGCTTTTACTTTATCAAATTTGACTGAAAAATCTACTAAATCTATTTTCTGTACTATCTCTCCCTCAATTAGCTCAAATGAGGTTCTAAATGATTCATGCCGTTCAATTAATTGTATAAATGACTGATTTAATTTTGCGTAATCTACTTTTCCTTCAATAATCCAGGCATATGGTAAATTGTAATTGCTTTGATTTTCACTCAATTGATTTAATAAATACATCCGTTTTTGAGCAGAAGAAACAGGATAATATTCTTTTTTCTTAACAGTACTCAAAGCTGAATAAATTGATTGTTGAGCCTGACTTAGATATTGAGCTAATTCTCTAATAGTCGGTTTTTTGAAAATTATAGTTAAAGGTAAATTAAGATTCAATTCTTTCTTTACCCGTCCAGCAAGAGTAGTTGCCTTTAAAGAGTGACCACCAAGAACAAAGAAATTATCTAAAACCCCAATCTTCTCGATCTCCAAGATCTCTGACCAGATTTGAGCCAACTTTCTTTCCAATTCACTTTCAGGAACCAGATACTCTAAACCCCTCTCAATATTCCTTGTAGGATCACCCAAGGCCTTTCGATCAACTTTACCATTATGAGTTACTGGAATCTCATCTACTATCACAAAGTAAGCAGGAATCATATACTCAGGTAGCTTATCTTTTAAAAATTCACGTAAAAGTATAGAACTATTTTGCTTTCTTTCATCGTCTAAAATCTCGTCATATAGTTTAGCATAAACAGCAAGATAGGTTTCACCACTACCATCAGTTCCATTAATTACTACTACATCTTCAACTAACTGATGTTCTAATAGCTTAGCTTCAATCTCACCAGGTTCAATCCGATAACCTCTAATTTGAACCTGATTATCAATTCGACCGTGAAACTCAATTAGACCATCTTCTCGCCAGCAACCAAGATCTCCAGTCCGATATATTCTTTGCTGTAATTGATGATCAAAGACAAATTTTTCTTCTGTCAATTCCGGTCGCTTTAAATAACCACGACTAACCCCAAATCCTGCTATACAAATCTCACCTGGTATACCTGATGGAAGTAAATTACCGTTTCTATCCATAATATATATCTGATAATTACTGATAGGATTACCAATTGGGATATCTTCTTCAACTTCCAGACAATGATAGTATGAAGCACAGACTGTAGTCTCTGTGGGACCATAAGTATTATAAACCTGCATTCTTTCGATTAGATTAGTAAAATATTTGCCTTTAAGAACATCTCCACCACTGATCAAAATCCTTAAATTCAATTCTTCTAACCGCTCCGATTGATTTAATTCATTAATAAGTAAAGGTGAAGTACTTAGTATGGTCACCTGATGTTTAATCAACAAATCTATCAAGCGAGATACATCTTTAATATCCTCTCTTTTTGGAATAATCAATTTCCCACCCTGTCTTAGGATAGGGTAAACTTCTTCCACAAAAGCATCAAAAGCAAAGGAGGCTTGTTGTAAAACAATATCATCTGCTGAAAGTTTAAATTCTTCTAAGAAAGCATTGACATAATTTATTACATTCCTGTGTTCTACCATCACACCTTTGGGGTTACCAGTAGAACCAGAGGTATAGATAATATAAGCAAGATCTTCACAAGAATTAATATTTTCTAAATCCTTACTACTTCCCTGATATAGTTTACTATCAGTTATATCAATTACCTGTCCTGTAAAATCGATTCCAGCTTCCATTTTATTTTCTACAAGAAGGATTTTACTACCACTATCTTTTAAAATATAATTTATTCTTTCAACTGGATAATCAGGATCAATTGGCAAATATGCTCCCCCGGCTTTTAGGATAGCTAACAATCCTATCATCATCTTAGCTGATGGTCTAAGCATCAATATTACCTTCTCTTCTTTTTTAAGAACTCTCTCTCTTAAATGATTAGCCAATTGATTTGCTTTTTGATTCAATTTTTGATAAGTCATTTCCCTATCATCTGTTATCAAAGCAACCTTATCAGGATTTCTATTAACGCTATTCTCAAAAAGCTGATGAAGAGTTATCTTTTCATAACCCTGGTTGATAGTACGATTAAACTGATACAAAATCTTTTCTCTTTCTAACTCTGTTAGAATACTTAAATCACTTATCCTTTGATCAGGTTTTTTAATAATCTGTTTAGCGACAACTACCAGATGTTCAAAAAAAGCTCTGATTGTCTCTTCTTTAAAAAGATCAGTTGAATATTCCATCGTAAAGATAAATTGATCTTTAAATTCAGAAGCATATAGAGTCAAATCATATTTAGCTGTTTTAGTCTCTTTTGGATGAGGTTTAATCTGAAAATCAGATAACTCAAGATTCAACTCTCTTCTCTCAAAATTCTGGAAGATTAGCATAACATCAAATAATGGATTTCGACTCATGTCAAAAGGAAGATTTAACTGATCAATCAATTCCTCAATGGGATAATCCTGATTTTGATAACCATTAACAACAATATATTTTAATTCACTAAGATAATCTTCAAAAGACTTTTCTCCCTCTGCTTGACAACAAAAAACTATATTATTTAGAAAACATCCTAAAAGCTTTTCTATATCAGGATGGTTCCTTCCGGCCAATACCGTTCCAATCAAAATATCATCCTGACAGGCTGATTTTCCTAAGGTAATACTATATAGAGCCAGCAAAATCATAAAATTAGTTACATTATTCTCCTGAGCTAATTTCTTTAAATTTTCAGAAAGCTCTTTATCAATTTCAAATAAGAAACGGTCTCCTCTTGAACTCTTAACTGCTGGCCTTGGATAGTCAGTTGGTAAATTCAATTTTGGAAGCTTACCCTTAAATTGATTAAGCCAATATTTTCCCTGGTCTGTAAACTTATTTGAAGTAAGTAAATTTTTCTGTTGCCAGACAGCAAAGTCTTTGTAATATACCTTTGATTCAGGTAATTGTTTTCCTTCATAAAGCTTCATCAATTCATCAAAAATAATCTCCATTGAAGTACCATCAGAGATAATATGATGAATATCTAAAATCAAAATATAATCATTATCTAACTCTTTTTCAATCAACCCAACTCTAAAGAGAGGTGCCTGACCTAAATCAAAAGGTCTGATAAAAGTTGTAATTACTTCATTCAGATTATCCTCAGACATTTTCTTAAGCAATTCAACCTCAAAATCAAGTTTATCCACATTTTTTTGAATCACTGCTCCATCTTTAAACTCAAAGTAAGTCCTTAAAATCGGATATCTTTCAACCAATCTCTGACAGGCTTTAACCAATGATTTATAATTAATAGAACCTTTTATATTAAATACAGAAGGCATATTATAGCTGGTATCATTTTCACCAAATTGTTCTAAGATATAAATCCGTTTCTGGATAGATGATGCAGGATAAAATTCTCTCTTTTCAACAGGTTTAATCGGCTGATATTCTTTTTTCTCAGCATTTTGAATACATCTTGCCAGTTCTTCCACAGTAGGATTTTCAAAAATCTTTCGTAAAGGCAATTCTATATTAAACTCTTTTAAAACCCGGGCTACAAGAATGGTAGCTTTTATAGAATGTCCACCAATTAAAAAGAAATCATCTTTAATTCCCACCATCTCTTTTCCTAAAATATCACAGAAAAGTTGAGTCAGTCTATTTTCAGTCTCATTAGTTGGAGTTATATATTCATTTTGCAATTTCATTAGACCATCAGGATGAGGCAATTTATCATAATCCACTTTTCCATTAGGAGTTAGAGGGATTTCTCCAATCTGAAGCAAGTAGCCTGGAATCATATACTCAGGTAACCTTGCTTTCAAAAAATCTTCAATCTCTCTTACGTCTACATCCAGGTTAGCATCATCTACCTGATAATAACCACAAAGATATTTATCATGGCTATTATCCTCTTTAACTGTTACCACACTCCCTTTAACTAAAGGATGCTGGTTAATAACTGCCTCAATCTCCTTTGTTTCGATCCGATAACCCCTTAACTTTATCTGATTATCTTTTCGTCCAACAAAATCAAGCTCTCCATTATTTGTCCACTTAGCCAAATCGCCGGTTTTATACATCTTTTCTCCATCTTCAAAGGGATTATCAATAAATTTTTCTAAAGTTAGTTCTGGCCTTTTTAAATAACCCCGGGCCAGTCCTTTTCCAGAAATACATATTTCACCAATTACCCCCACTGCAACCGGATTTAAATATTCATCAAGTAGATAGACCCGGGTATTGCCAATCGGTTTACCAATTGTTATTTTATCTTGATAGTTAAGATCTCTTTTAACAGTTGTGACAACAGTATTTTCTGTTGGCCCATATTCATTAATTACTTCTAAAGCAGGGTTTAGTTTTTTACTTTTTTCTACTAGAGATTTTGGCAATTTTTCTCCTGCAAGAATCACCCTTTTCACACTACTACAATCTTTAAAAGTTAAGAATTCTAAAATGACTCCATAAAGTGATGGCACACAGACAAGGTATGTTATTTTTTCTCTAATGATAATTTTTTTAATCACAGCTGGCTCAATTTCTTTATCAGTTAGCACCAATAAAGATCCGGACATAATTGGAGTCATTCCACTCGCCAAAAATCCATCAAAAGCAAACGACAAGAACTGTACAAAACGATCATTAGAATTGATCTCATATACCTCTTGACGCCAGAAAACCATATTGACAACATTTTGGTGTTCAATCATAACCCCTTTAGGTTTACCTGTTGTGCCAGAAGTATAGATAACATATGCTAAATCAGTTTGCTTAACATCACTCTTTAAATTTTGACCTGAATAAGCTTCATAATTGCTTTTATCATTAAGATCTATAAACTTAATTGATTGTCCGGTTTTAAAATTTCTAGAAAGATCTCCCTGGTATAAGCAAATCTCAATCCCACTATCCTCTAAAAGATACTCAATCCGCTGTTCTGGATAAGTTGGATCAATAGGAAGATAAGCACCACCGGCTTTTAAAATTCCTAAAATCCCAATAAACATTTCAAAAGACTGTTTGGCAATGATTCCAACAATCTTTTTACCTACACCTTTTTCTCTTAAAAGTCGAGCCAATTTATTAGCCTGCTGGTTAAACTCCCCATATGTCATCTGCTGGCCTTGAAAGAGCAAAGCTGTTTTTTTAGCATTTTTACTGACCACATTTTCAAAAATCTTATCCAATGTAGTTACAGGATATTCCCGCTTAGTTTGATTAAAATCTTTAATCAATCTTTCTCTTTCGGCATCAGAAAGCATTTTGATCTTAGATAATTCTATATCAAGATCAGTTGTTATCGTTTCTGCAATATTAATAAAATGTTTTGCCAGTCTTTCAATAGTAGATTTTTTATAAAGTTCAGCATTGTATTCAAATTCTAGGCTAACTTTATCTTCTCTCTCAACTCCTACAAGACTCAAATCCAATCTGGCTTCTCTTTTCTGAAATTCAAATTGTTCAAATTGAACTCCTAAGATATTCATAGAAGTAGATTCCATATTCTGAAATACAAAGAGAACATCAAAGAGAGGATTATGATTTAAATTCCTTTCCAATTTAAGTTTCTCTATTAGCATCTCAAACTGATAATCTTGATTTTCCAGAGCTTTTAGAGTGTTTTCTTTAGCACTCTCCAATAAGTTTCTAAAAGATAGATTAGCTTGAGGCTGGTTTCTTAATGGTAGTGTATTGACAAACATACCTATGACATCCTTTAGATCAGGATGAGAACGGCCTGCTGTTGGTGAACCAATTACAATATCTTCATTACCCGAATAACGAGCCAATAAAATATTAAAGATACTTAATAGGATCATAAAAAGGGTTGTCCCGGTATCATCAGCCAATTTATTTATTTTAGAAGTTAATTTGGGATTGAGTTCAAAACTAATAGTCAAACTATCTCCTGTAATTTCTAGAGAACGAGAAAAATCTGTTGGTAATTCCAAAACAGGAACTTCCCCACTAAATTTTCCCAACCAATAATTTTCCTGTTCTCTCATCTCTTCTGATTCTAACAAGCTATTTTGCCAGATAGCGAAGTCCTTGTATTGAATCTTTAATTTTTCAAGGTGTTGGCCCTGATAAATTTGAATAAAATCATTGATTAAAATTCCCATTGAAGTTCCATCAGCAATTATATGATGTAAATCAAAAAAGAGATAATACTGTGTTCCAAACTCAATCAAACCTACTTTAAATAAAGATGCTTTGTTTAAATCAAAAGGAAGTACCCAACTTTTCATAATTTTCTTTACTTCTTTTTCTGAGCTGGCCTGTTCTTTTAAAATCTCTATATCAACCTGTTCTGCAATCTTTTGAACAGGTGTTTCATCCTCTAAGTCAAAATAAGTCCTTAAGGCTCCATGCCTTAAAACCAATTTATTTATAGCTTTCTCAAAAAGCTGAAGATCAAAAGTACCTTTTACACTCAAAACTTTAGGCATATTATAAGCTGTACTTTCTGGATTTAATCTATTAATTATATAAAGCCTTTTTTGAGCTGATGATAAAGGATAATATTTTAACCTTTCTACTT
This sequence comes from Halanaerobiales bacterium, assembly GCA_030627905.1. Lineage (GTDB taxonomy): Bacteria > Bacillota > Halanaerobiia > DY22613 > DY22613 > JAGMES01. Next base: position 22,851 of record DAOVRZ010000029.1, on the reverse strand, counting down.
TTTCAATAGATACAAAACTGGTAGTAGTAGTCTTTTTAATAACTGAAGCTAATTCTTTTACAGTTGGATTATTAAAGATATCTTTAATCGAAAGTTTGACATTGAATTTTTGATAAATCTTAGAAATTAAAGTCATAGCTCTAAGAGAATGAACTCCTAACTTGAAGAAATCTTCATTAATCCCAATCTTAGGCTGACTGATTATTTCTAATAATAGTTTAATCAATCCACTTTCTACCTCATCAGCAGGTGGTTGATACTCTTCGACTTTGTTTTCAAATTCCAATTCTCTTTCTTCTAACGCTTTTCGATCTATTTTCCCTGTCGAAGTTGTCGGAAGTTGTTCTAGTTCAATAAAATTTCCTGGAATCATATAATCAGGTAAACTAAGTTGTAAATGACTTCTAAGATCTTTTTCAGAAAGATCATTCTCTACAACAACCCAGGCTACTAAAAAAGCTTCTCCTTCTTCATCCTGTTTTAATATCACTACTCCTTCTGTTAGATCAGGATATTCTAAAAGTCTACTTTCAATCTCACCTAATTCTACCCGTAACCCACGAATTTTAATCTGTTTATCTTTTCGTCCAACAAACTGAATGGTATCATCTGCTAACAAACGGCCTAAGTCTCCTGTTTTATAAAAACGGCCCATTTCTGGATGATTACCAAAAGATTTTTCTGTTTTTTCTATGTCATTTAAATATCCTAAAGCAACATACTTAGAAATGACATAGATCTCTCCTATTTCAAATGTAGAAACTTCTTCTCCGGATTCACTAACTACAAATAGTTCTGTTTCTTTAATAGGTTCACCCAAAGTTACCTGATTAAAAGGTGTGTCAGTTTCGATTAACTGACAAGAATTAAAGGAAGACTCTGTCTGGCCATAAAGATTAGCCAGCACAGTAAGATTATTGAAATATTTTTTAAATATCTGGATATCATGCTCGATTACCTCTTCGCCACCCAGAATAATCCAGCGAAGATCAGGAAACTTTTGATCATCAATTAAAGTTTTAATAAAATAACGATAAAGTGATGGGACTGAGTGATAAATGGTAATTTGCTCTCTTCTAAGCCACTGAGCCAATCTTATTAAATTTTCTCCCTTTTTTATTTCAAACGGATAAATTGTCGCTCCATGCAAAAGTCCAGCATAGATATCCATCAAAGCAGCATCATGAGTAAATTTAGAAAAGAGAGTTAACTTATCATTAGAGTTAATTGAAAATGTTTTCCTATAATTTTCGACATGATACAGGAGATTTTCATAGTTCTGGATAACTCCCTTGGGGTTTCCTGTTGAACCCGAAGTATACAAAATATAGGCAGGTTGATCTTTCCCAATTTCCAACTCTAAATCATTATAATTACCTTTATTTTCTATTTTTTTAATGTTAATAAGTTGAATCTTACTGATCTCCATAATTAGCTTCTCAGCAAGATTTATATTTTTATCATTAGTTACAATAACTGAAATCTTAGCATCTAACAGAATATATTTCAACCTAGCAAAAGGATAATCAGGATCTAAAGGGACATATTTTGTTTTAGTCTTTATTGCCCCTATTGTTCCAATAATCATATCTATACCATGTTCAAAAAGTAAGGCTATAGTATGATCATTATTTTGTGAGACCTTTAATTTATCCAATATCTCATGACCAACAAGATTAGCACTTTGATTTAATTCTAAGTATGTTAGTTGCTTAGAATTGGTCTTAACTGCCAGCTTTTCTGGATATTTCTTAACCTGATCATTAAAAATTTTTGCGAGCATCTTTTATCTTACCTCCTTTAGAACCTAACTTTCTTATGTTTTTTTCTGGTTTCAAAAACAAATTGTTCAGGATCGCTTGCCATCTTCTCTAATATATCTATATACTGCTTCATAAAGTCTTCAACAGTCTCTGGTTTGAATAATCCCTTTAGATAATGACATCTAATCTCAATTCCATTACTAAACTCACCTAGATAACACATCAAATCAAATTTATTTTCGTGAAGAGCAGGGGTATGTTTAGCCGTTAAATCTGTCAACTTTTCTTTGTTTTCACCCATATTTAGCATATTAAAAAAAACAGATATTTCTGGATACGCCTGATTTAACTCTTCTAAAACCAGTTCCAGAGGAAAATATTGATTTTTCAAAACACTCAATGTCTCTTCCTGCACCCTTTTTAAAAATTGAGTAAAGGTTTCATCAGTTTTAATCCGAGTTCTTAAGATTAGAGTATTAATAAAAAATCCTATTATTTGATGCAAGTTCTCATGAGTTCTACCTGCAGCAGGGATTCCAATCAAAAGATCATTTTGATTTGTTAAACGAGCCAGAAAAACATTAAAACCCGCCAACAGAACCATAAATAAACTTGCCTTATTCTTTTGAGCCAACTCCTTTAATTTTTGATAAAACTTTTCTGGTATAACCACACGATAACAGTAACTATCCCTACTTTCTAAATTATTTTTAGCATAATTAACAGGTAGCTTTAATTTTGGTATATTTCCAGTTAACCAATCAACCCAAAACTTCTTAACCTCTTTCATTAGTTCATCATTTGCTAACAAATCATTCTGCCAGGCTGCAAAATCTTTGTAATGAATATTTAAAGGTTTCAGTTTTGACTTAGTTTCATCCCTAGCTGTTTTATAAAAAGTCTCAAACTCATTTTGTAATATGCCCATTGACCAACCATCAGAGATAATATGGTGCAAACAGTAAAGTAATTGATATTTCTGTTCAGCCATTTTGATAAGCCTGACTCTAAATAAAAGATCTTTTTCTAGATTAAAGGGTGTTTCAAATACCTGATCTTTTATTTCTCTCAGTTTCTCTTCTTGTTGTTGATAGTTTAAATCAGTCAAATCTATATGTTTAAAAGGTAAATCTACCTTTTTTTCTATTACCTGGACAGGATATTCATCTGTTGTTTTAAATCTGGTTCGAAGACTCTCATGACGTTGGATCAGTTTTATTAATACCTCTTTAATTAATTCAATATCAACAGGTTCATTTAATTCTAATAGACCTGGCATATTATAAGCACTACTATTTGGTTCTAGTTGGTAAAGATACCAGAGCCGTTTTTGCGCATAAGATAGTTGATAATACTCCTTTTCTGATAATTTGGGAATCCTTTGATAACCAACCTCTCCGCGTTGATCAATAATTTCTGCTAATTGTGCTATTGTAGGATAAGCAAAAATATCGTTAATCGTAATATCAGCATTAAGTTCTTTATGTATCAAACTCACGACAGTCAGGGCTCTAAGGGAATGTAAACCTGATTCTATAAAATTATCATTAATACTAATTTTATTTATTTTTAAAACCTTTGAAAATATAGCTACTAATTTTTCTTCAAGCTGATTGGTCGGTGCAATAAATTCCTTTGCAGAACCCAAGTTTTCTAGTTTTAGTTCCTTTAGTTTTTTCCGATCCAATTTCTGTGAGGATGTCTTCGGTAAAGATTCAATTTGATTAATATAGGTAGGTACCATATATCCAGATAATCGTGAGCTTAAATATTGTCTTAATCCTTCTTTTGAAAAATCATCCGTACCCACAACCCAGGCTGCCAAAGCTAACTCTTCTTCATTATCAACTACCACTACTGCCCCTTCCTTTACATCTTTATAAGCTAATAAGTGGTTTTCAATCTCCTCAATTTCAACCCGATAACCCCGAATCTTAACCTGATTATCTTTCCGACCAACAAATTCTATCTCTCCATTTAATAACCTCCGACCATAATCTCCAGTTCGATAAATTCGGCCTAAGTCTAGATCATAACCAAAAGATCGACTACTCTCTTCATCATTCCAGTAACCTACAGCCAGATGATCAGAAACAATAAAAATCTGCCCGGTTTCAAAAGTTTCCACTTCCTCAAACTCTTCAGTCAAGTGTAAGATTTCAACCCCATCAATTTCCTCTCCTAAAGTTATCTTTTCAACGGGAAAATCAGCACTGTAAAAGCTACAGGAGTTAAAAGAAGATTCGGTCTGGCCATAAAGATTCACTAATTGAGCAGGTTGATTGAATTTACTTTTAAATAAATGTAAATCATATTCAATTACTTTTTCTCCACCTAAAATAATCAAACACAAGTCAGGAAATTGTTCTTCCCCTGTTAAAGTTTTAACAAAATAACGATAAAGAGTAGGGACCGAATGATAAATAGTGATTTTTTCATTTATCAGCCAATTTGTTAATTGAACCATATCAGTTTCCCCTTTAATTTTTAACGGATAAAGAGTTGCTCCTAAAAATAAAGCACTAAAGATATCCATTACTGCTGCATCATGAGTAAAAGATGATAATAGGGTCATCCGATCCTTGTAACTTATCTTAAATTTTTTTGCATAATTTAGAGCATAATGAGCAACATTGGCATGAGTCTGAATTACACCTTTAGGTTGACCGGTTGAACCAGAAGTATAAAGTAGATATGCTATCTGATCATTAGATACTTCTATATCCAGATTATTAGTTGATATCTCATCAGGACTTAGTCTATTGATATTGATCAAACTAAGAGAGTCTTCACTCATTTTTATTAATTTTTCAGCTAACTCTTTATTTTGATTATTGGTAATTATCATTCTAGCATTAGAATCTTTTACAATATAGTTTAAACGTTCTAAAGGATATTCTGGATCACAAGGAACATAGATAAAACCTACTTTGATAGTACTTAAGATTCCTATCAACATATCTATTCCGTGTTCAAAAAGCAGAATAACTGTCTCTTTTTTATCCATCCTATCTTTTAGCTTATCAGTTAGATATCGACCAACAAAATTTGCCGCGGAATTTAACTGTTGATAGGTTAACTCTCTTTCTTTGGTTTTAACTGCTTTACGGTCTGGGTATTTTTTAACCTGTTCTTCAAAAAGACTAGCAAGCATTTTAAAGCTCAACTCCTCACTTTCTAAAATTGTATTTTCCGTTTTTTCTTCTTTTTCTTTTGAGCAGATATCTTTCTCTTTGGATTAGCGGTGATTTCACCTAGAATCTTTAAATATTGGTCCTGGATATATTCAATAGTCGCCTTTTTAAATAGAGAAGTCAAATAATGACATCTAATCTCCAATCCATTGGCATACTCTTCTAGATAAAAAACCAATTCAAATTTATTTTCCTGAACATCTGTCTTATGTTCTGCTCTTTCTTCTAACAGTTTATCTTTGTTATGACCAATATTAATCATATTAAAAAATACTTTTAATTCAGGATAATCAATATCAAGTTCTTCTAAAACTAATTCTAAAGGATAACTCTGATATTCAAGAAGTTTTAAAGTCTTTAGTTCCACAGTTTTTAAATATTCCAAAACGGTCTTTTCAGTATCTATTTTCATTCTAAGAATCAAAGTATTTATAAAAAAGCCTACTACATCTTTAAGACTATCATGCTCTCGACTGGCTGCCGGAATCCCCAATACAATATCCTTACTTTTAGTCAGATTGACTAATAATATCTGGAATCCAGCTAATAGAACCATGAAAAGACTGGTTTGGTTATCTTTTGCTAAATCTTTTAATTTTTGATACTTTTCTTCTTTGATAATTACCCGGTAAGATGCTGTATTCCAATCATTGATATATTCATTTGAAAAGTCATAGGGAAGTTGTAAATCTGGTAACTTATCTGTCAGTCTTTTCTGCCAGTATTCTTTCATCTCCTGTAATTTCATCTCATCATCAAAAAGTTCATTCTGCCAGGCTGCAAAGTCTTTATATTGGATCTCTAATGAAGATAGGTTTATTTCTTGACCACTTTTTATGGCTTGATAGAGAAGGTTAAATTCCTGCTGTAAAATGGCTATGGACCAACCATCAGAGATAATATGATGTAGACAGAAATAAAGTTCATAATTATCTTTATCATATTTAATAAGAGCTGTTCTGATTAAAGATTCATCTTCTAAGTTAAAGGATTTTTCGAAAATTTCTTTTTCTATCTTAGCCAGTTTCTCTTTTCTAGTTTTTTCTTTTAGTTGAGTCAAGTCAATAAAAGTAAAGTTATTTATATAATCAGAATGGATTAATTGAACCGGATAACCATCAACAACTTTAAAATTAGTTCTTAAACTTTCATGCCGCTCAATTAATCTTTTAATTACCTCTTTAACTATCACAGGTTTAACAGTCTCATTCAGTCTAATCTTTCCTGGCATATTGTAAGCAATACTTTGAGGATTCAGCTGATAAATAAACCAAAGTCTTTTCTGTGAAAAAGAAAGCTGATAATATTTCTGTTCAGAAAGTCTAGTAATCTTTTGATACTCAATCTTTTCCTTATCTTCAACTAAACGAGCGAGTTCAAGTGCTGTTGGATTTTCAAAAAATTCCTGAAGGCTGATTGCTACCTGACACTCTTTTTTCAGTAATGAAATTACCTGTATCGCATTTAGAGAATGACCTCCCAACTCAAAATAATTATCATCAAGACCAATCTCTTCTAAATCCAATATATCTTTTAAGATAGCTATTATCTTTTTCTCAAGCTCAGTCTCAAGTTTTCTACCATTTTTCATCAACTGACCTGCTCTGTTGGGCTTTGATAACTTGTTTTTATCCACCTTTCCATTAACAGTCAAAGGTATCTGAGCTAAAATTGTGATATAGGCAGGAATCATATAATCAGGTATTCTCTTTTTTAGTTCCGTTTTAATAAAACGACTCATTTTAACCAGATCTATATTGGTTTTCTTATCTTCAAGTTCAATATAAGCTGATAGATATTTTTGACCACTTTTATCCTCAAAGCTAACGACAACCGCTGAATCAATAGGTTCCAGATTTTGAAGATGATTTTCAATCTCTCCCAATTCGACCCGATATCCTCTGATTTGAACTTGAGAATCAATTCGTCCAGCAAATTCAATTGTTCCATTTGACAACCATCTGGTCAGATCCCCTGTCTTATAAATGGGTTCACTTGGCCGATAAGGGTTTTCTATGAATTTTTGAAGAGTTAGTTCAGGTCTGTTTAAATAACCCCGAGCCAATCCATCTCCGGCGATACATAGTTCTCCAAATACTCCAATTGGTTGAAGTTGATTGTCTTCACTTAAGATATAAAGTTGGGTATTATCTATCGGACTACCAATCGGAATATTTTCATATTGTTGATCAATCAAAAATGAAGTAGCCACTACTGTACTCTCAGTTGGCCCGTAATTGTTATAGACTTTATAATTGCCAGACTGGTAAGATTTTAATTTATCTCCTCCAGTTAATAACCTTTTCAAAGAACTGTTCTCAAATTTTAAAAAGTGTTCACAAATCTGGGTTGGGAGAAATGCAATAGTAACTTTCTCTTCTTCAAAATATTGATTAAGCCCCTCCAGACTAAATTTAAGTTCTTCAGGAATTCCATGAATAGTAGCTCCCACTGCAAGATAGGGAAATATCTCCCAGACAGAAGCATCAAAACCAAATCCTGCGTATTTAACACTGATATCTGTATCTGTTACTGCAAAATATCTATTATGCCAACCAATCAGGTTCATCAAAGAATGATGTTCAATCATTACTCCTTTAGGTTGTCCTGTTGAACCAGAAGTATAGATAATATAAGCCAGGTCAGTTCTGTTTGGATAATGCTTTAGATTTGAACTATCGCCATCATAAATCTTTTGATTATCCATTGAAAGAAAGGATTGAGTCAGTAAAAAAGTGGTTTGACTATCATTAAGCATATACTGAATTCTATCTTCGGGATATTTAGAATCGATTGGTAAAAAAGCTCCTCCAGCTTTTAAGATTCCAACTAATCCTATCAACATCTCGGGTGAAGTTTCTGCCATTATACCAACTATTTCTTCTTTTTTAAGCCCTTTTGATTTTAGATAACGAGCGAGTTGATTTGCTTTCTGATTCAATACTCCATAAGTTAAGGACTTATCTTTATAGACAAAAGCTTTTTTATTAGGTCTAATTCTAACCTGTTCTTCAATTAACTGAATTACTGTTTTTTCTTCAGGGTAGTTTTGCTCAGTTTGATTGAATGTCTCTAAAAGTTGTTGTTTTTCGTTCTGTTGTAATATCTCCAAATCTACAATATTTTTATCAGGATTATCAATCACAGACATTATTAAATTAACAAAATGCCCTGCCATTCTTTTGATAGTTTCTTCTTTAAAGAAATCTTTACTGTACTCTAACTCAAAAGTAAGTTGATTTATCTCGATAGCGGTCATAGTTACATCATATTTAGCTGTATTATTTTCAATAGAATATGACTGGCAATCGAGTTCTGGTATTTTAATAGCACTAAATTCCATTTCCTGCATTGCAAAAACTGTGTTAAAGAGAGAATTTCGATTATTTTCTCTTTTTAGAGCCAATTTCTCTATTAATAATTCCATTGGATATTGCTGATACTCAAAAGCTTTAAGCACCTTTTCTTTAACAGTTTTTAAGAATTCAGTAAAGCTTTTATTACCTTTTATTTTACTTCTGATTGGGATAGTATTGACAAATAATCCAATCAGGTCATTTAAATCAGGATGATTGCGGCTTGAAACGGGTGTACCCACAATAATATCTTTTTGTCCACTATAACGACTCAAAAGTAGTTGATAAATGGCCAGCAAAACCATAAAGAGTGTAGTTTCATTTTTACGAACCAATTCTTTTAGTCTAAATGTCAATTCAGAATTAATTTGAAAATTCAGTGTGCCTCCAGCATAACTTCTGTTTTTAGTTACTGAAAAATCAGTTGGCAAAGTAAGAGTAGGTAATTCATCAGAATACTCTTTTAACCAATATTCTTCAACTGATTTAACTTGATTGGATTTAAGATAGTTACTTTTCCAGAAAGCATAATCTTGATATTGAATTTTCAGTGGTTTTAAAGGCTGATTTTGATATAATCCAAGCCAATCTTTAATTAAAATCTCCATAGACAATCCATCTGAGATAATATGATGCATATCAAAAAAAAGCAAATATTCTTCTTTAATAAATTGAATCAACTTAACTCTTAATAAAGGTGGCTCTTCTAATTTAAATGGTTGAACTAATGTAGTAACCAAAGATGATAGATCTTTCTTTTTACTATTGATTACTTCAATCTTAAAGTCTATTTTGTCTGCAATTCTTTGTACTACTTGACCTTCTTCTAAATGATAAGAAGATCTAAGAATCTGATGACGTTTAATTAGTTTTTGAAAAGTGGTTTGGAGAAGCTCAATATCTAGATTACCTTTGATAAGTAATCCACCAGACATATTAAAGCTGGTATTTTCTTTGTTTAGCTGATAAACAGTATAAATCCCCTTTTGAGCATATGTTGTCGAATAATTCTCTTTTTTATCATTGATCTTTGGAATAATTTGATAAGTTTCTTTTTCTTTAGATTCCAGATATTCAGCCAAACGCTCAATAGTTGGATAGTTCATAATATCTTTTACAGATAGTTTTAAATTTAATTTTTTATAAATTACGGAAACTAATGATATGGCATTTAAAGAATGACCTCCCAATTCAAAAAAGTTATCTCTAATCCCTATCTTTTTCCTATCCAGAACTTCTGTATAAACTAAGGCCAATTTTTTTTCTAATTTAGTAGTTGGTGGATGATATTTCTTCCTCAACTCTATCTCTTCTGTTGGCTCTGGTAATCTATGCCTATCAATCTTTCCATTGGGAGTCAAAGGCATCTTTTCTAACCTGACAAATCTTGCTGGAATCATATAATTGGGCAATTCTTTACTCAGAAAATCCCTCAATTCTTTTCTAAAAATCTCTTCTTTCTTCTTTAGACTTTCGATTACAATATAAGCACATAGATAAGGAATATTATCCCGATCTTTTCGACTTACTACTACTGTTTCTTTAATATCAGGATGTTTTAAAAGTTGAGATTCAATCTCACCAATCTCAATTCGAAAGCCTCTAACCTTTACTTGCTGATCAACCCGCCCGATAAAGTCAAGAGTTCCATCTTCATTCCACTTAGCCTGATCACCAGTTTTATATAATCGACTATCAGGAGAATATGGATTAGTAATAAAGTGCCTTGCTGTAATTTGAGGACGATTAAGATAACCGCGGGCCAATCCAGAACCTGAAATATAGATTTCGCCGATTGCTCCTTGAGGCATAAGATTTAGATCTTTATCAAGTATATAGATTTTGATATTAGGAATCGGTTTACCAATTGTAATCTTATCAAGTAAATCACGTTCTATAGTGGTAATTACACTATTTTCTGTTGGACCATACTCATTTGTAATTTTTAAATCTTCTTTTAACTTTTTACTTTTCTTAACAAGAATTGAATCTATTTTTTCTCCACCCAATGCTACGGTTTTCAGACTTTTTACATCTTTTACAACAATACATTCCAAAAGACTCTTATAAAATGATGGTACACAGCAAAGATGAGTTACTTTTTTAGTTTTGATTATTTCTTTGATGGCAATTGGATCTTTTCTATCATCTTCTGAGACTAAAACTAAGCTGGCTCCCGAAACAAGTGGCGTTAGAAAACTGGTAACAAAACCATCAAAGCTAAAAGAATATAACTGAAGGACTGTATCATTTATAGACAATTTGTATTCATTCTTTCGCCAATAAATGGTATTAGCGATACTATGATGTTCTATCATCACCCCTTTGGGCTTTCCTGTTGAACCAGAGGTATAGATAATATATGCTAAGTTATGACTCTGATTGATCTTTTCTGGAATTGTAAATTGATAATCAGATATCTTTTCATCATCAATAAAATATATCTGATCTATTGTATCAGATATCCTTTCACTTACTAAATTTTTCTGACTTAAGAGCATATCAGTACCACTATCTTTAAGCATATAATTTATTCTCTCTTCAGGATAGCCAGGATCTAAAGGCAGATAAGTACCACCAGCTGTCAAAATTCCCAATATACCAATGATCAATTCTGGGGAAGGTTTAACCATTATACCCACTGTCTTTTCTGCTTTGACCCCTTTTTCCCTCAAATAATGAGCTAATTGATTCACTTTTTTCTGCAATTTGGCATAGCTAATCTTTTTATCCTCCCACTCTAAAACAACTTCATCTGGAGTTTTATTGGCCTGTTCATGAAAAAGTTGATAGATTAGCTTATTTTCTGGATAATTAATTTCCTTACTAAAACCAGATAGTAATTGTTCTTTTTCATTTTCCGTAATCATGTTAAGTCTTTTAATCTCTGTTTCCGGTTCAATCAGAATTTGTTTGAATAGATTTGCGAAATAATCTGCCATTTTTGTAATAATTCTTTTTTTCAAAACTGTCGCATTGTAGCTGAATTTTAGCTTCACATAATCTCTAAATTCTATACCCAGAGTTAAATCATAATTTGTCATCTCATTCATTTCATATGATTCAACTTGAAGAGTCGAATCTAAATTATTAATAATCTGATCTAATGGATAGTTTTCTATAACTATTAAAGTATCAAATAGAGATTTACGTTCAAAAATTGAACTATATTTTTTGATATCTACTAAAGAAGTCTTTGCATAAGGGGTTCTCTTTTGAAGGTTTTCTGAAACTGATTTGATAAAATCTATTACCTTTCTATTAGAATCTATTTTTAAGCGAAGAGGAACCGTGTTAATAAAAAGACCCACCATCTCTTCTATTCCAGCTAAATCTGAAGTTCTACCTGACACGGTAGTACCAAATATTACATCGTCTATATTATTGTATTTATGCAAAATTATTCCCCAGAGTGCATATAAAAACGCCCCTGCTGTAACATTATTTATTTTACAGAAATTTTTAAATTTCTCTGTTACGTCTAGGGCGAATTCGAAATGGTAATCCTCTATTTTTGGTTTTTTCTCTAATTTTTTAGTATCCAGTGGTAAATAAGACTGTATTTCTATATTCATTAGATAATTCCGCCAAAATTGTTCTTCATTGACCTTATTATCCTGTAACCAGGTAATGTAATCTTTAAACGGTCTTTTTTGCGAATTTATTAGGTTTTGTCCATTCTCTAGGTTTGAATATGCTGTAAAAAATTCTTTCATAATAATCCCATTACTCCAACCATCATAAATAATATGATGATTGCTTATAATCACTTTGTATTCTTCGCTGGCCCACTTACATAAAATGATTCGAAATAAAGGTCCTTTTGTCAAATCAAATCCCCTTTTAATATCCTCAACTGTGATTTTTTTGAACTGACTTTTTTTCTCCTCTTCTTTTATTAAACTAAGGTCATAATACGTAAAATCAAATTCTATCTCCTTTAAGATAATCTGTACAGGTCGGTTCAACTTTTGCCAACTAAAAACCGTACGCATCATTTGATTATTTTTAATCACCCACTGCCAGGCTTTTTTAAAAGCATTTTTCTCAATCTTACCACAGATATCCATTAACAGTTGTTCAAAATAAAGACTAGTGTCATCTGTAGATAAGCTGTGATAGAGAATTCCTTCCTGAAGTGGTGTTATAGCAAGTATATCTTTTACATTCTCTTTTCTAAAACACTCTCCCAAATTCTTTCCCTCCTCGATAAAATTATAAATTAGATTATTATGCAAATTTCTTATATAACCTTATATTATATATTATTAGCTTTTTCCTTTTATTTTCCTGCATTGAATTAAAATTATCGCAACTCTCGACATTTCTATGATGCCTTAGACCAGTTTTTTTCTATGTCACAAGCAAAAAGCCAGAGGAATAATATCCCCTGACTTTTTATCATTGCCACCTATAGACTTTAACTAAATAATATCTGAGCTAATACCTTTTACTCATTTCCACTTTTCACCGAAGAAGTCTATGGTTTCTTTTCAATCATATTTTGTGAGTTGCTCTTCAAGTTAAATCTACTACAACGGAAGTACAGTAATTACCCATTCAAAAATATTATCTGTAAAGGTTATCTGCCTAAAGTAACTACCATCATCTTTCTTTATATATAGATCCATACCAGTAATCGTAGATTCTTCCATCGTTTTAGAATTGAAAATAATATGAGAACTATCTGGAGTCCACTGGATATACGAAACGTTTGTGTAATAAGACTCAAAATTTGAACCATCCCGATCCATAACACGAAGACAAGTTAAATTATTAGATTTATCTCCAAAGGCAATTCGTGACCCATCAGGAGACCAGACAGGCATTGAAGTAAAATCAGAAGTATATACTACTCTATGATTGGTTCCATCAACATTGATCAGATTGAGCGTATAGTTTTCAGAATCAGAAGAAGTTATATAAACAATTTCAGTACCATCTGGTGATATAGAAGGCCAAAATAAAGATTTCGCTTTTGCCAGAGTAACCTGATTCTCTCCATTTGCATCAATTTTATATAGACGTCGAGTAATATAATCATTGCCAACATAGAATATTGATTGACCATCAGACGACAGATCTATCCAACTTAATTCTTCTTCCAGATTATAGACTTCTTTGACATTGGTACCATCTGCATTTAGTGAATAGATAGTCCCACCACCATTTGTTAAGACAAATTTAGAACAATCATCTGACCAGGCTACATACTGAGAAGGTAAATTGGGTTTAGTAAATTCGCGTCGATTAGTACCATCTATATTCATCATCATGATCGTGACATCCCAATCATTTTCAGTAACCCTTGCCAATTGTGTTCTATCTTTCGATAATAGATCACTTCGCTCCACTCTAGACCATTGAAAACCCTGACCATTTAAGTCTGTACTATAGCAAGTAGAATTACCAAAATAGTCCGTATAAACTATTTGATAATTCGCAATAGGTTCAGATATTTTTGCAGCCATCCAGGGTTCACTCAGATTACTATAGTAATTCGCTGTATCAACAGCAACGACCCAATAATAATACGTCTCACTATTGTTGATTGTATTATCATAAAATGTGTTTACATTGATTGTCTGGTTCGTTAATAAAGTCTTCGCAGCCGTTAAACTTAAACTTCGATAGACCAGATATCCAGCAATATTTTGTTCTGGATTTGGTAGCCATGATAAAACAACAAGGTCATTATAACGAGTTCCACTAACCCCTACAGGTGAGGATGGTGGCATATGTACTGTTAGACTAATATCCAGATGTCCAGCTTGAACAGCTGACGGTGTAACTTGGAGATTAGTTGTTTGACCTGGTAAGATATCGATAGATTTCTCACCCGCGGCTACTAAATTGTTAGATGCGTCAAAAAGTTCAACTACAAAATTCCATGTAGTTGGAAGAACATCTTCAATCATTGAAGTTCCAGAGTTCTGCGTGATGTCCAGATTTTTAGTAAGTTGAATCGCTTCATTCAATGGATTAGTCAAAGTTATAATTCCATTGGCTACATTGACTTCCGCAGGAAAGATAACTTCTGCTGAGATTAAGCCTAATACAGTGGATAATTCAACCGTTGCATTCGTTGTATCCGATTTAGTAACATTCCCAGTAGCTGAACCGCTTAGAACTCCATAACCTGCCGAATTTTTACCAATCACTTCAATATTCCAAGCACCTGTTTCTAAGTCCTCAAAACTAGCACCTGCCAGGTCACCAGACAGATCAATAGTTTTATTAAAGGAAGTGCTATTTTTGGAGATAGTTACATCAACCTTAGATAAGTCAATAATATAGTTTGTAGATTGCTGCAATATCTCATCTGGAATTTGAAAAGTAATCGTTAATCCCCCTGTAGTTATTTTAACGGTATTTCCACAACTTATTAAAAATAGCGAACTAATTATAATCATAAAACAGATACTAATAAATTTAAAATTTTTCATGTCAGACTTCCTCCTTAGTTAAAAAAACCAGCAAGTGGTGTTCCTTCATCATAGTCAGGGGTATAAGTTAATCTGACAAGTCCGGTTCCATCCACATTGATTCTAGCTAATTCATAGTTATCCCGTATAAAAGAATTTTTGAAAAGTCCACTAAAAATAATCTGTGTACCACAAGGCGACCAGCATAAGTCACGAGGTTCCAATTCTCTAGTTTCATCAAAAACTCTCATATCGCTTCCATCAGAATTCATCACTGCAATGGAATTATCATATAAGACAACAATCTTGCTACCGTCTGGTGACCAGATACAATTGTTTAAATCTTGCGCTGAGCAAATTTTTGTTATATTGCTGCCATCTTCATCAAGAGTGTATAGTTTATATGGAAACTGTTCAAACTCTTCAAAACTTATATAAGCGATACGGTTTCCATCAGGTGACCATGATGCAGAAATTAGATCAACACCTCTGACCAACAAACGATCATTTTTTCCACCTGGTAAATCCGTTAAATATAAATCGTAAAAACTATTATATAAGATTGTATTGCTGTCGGAAGACCAATCCATAGACTCGCTAGGATTGAAAATGTCAAATAATTTACGGCCATACTTATCAGCCACACTGACCCTAACTCCTGAAATATATGCAAGGTTTGCGGAATCTGGTGACCATTTTATCGTAGTATAATTCCCTTCACCCACAGACTTTTCCGTGTAATCATCTATATCCAAGATTTTTAATTCTTGAAGATCATTTTGTGAACCATAGCCCAAATATGCAACTTTTTTTATGTCTGGCGAAATAATAGGTGGAAAAAGACATGAATAAATATGCATGTACATGATTGAATCCATATCTTCTAATAAACAGATCTGATATGAATCTTTATTATAAAGCTTTCTAGTATAGAAGATTTGGTAATAACCCTGTTCGATTCCCCCAAAGAAAAAAGGTTCGCTGAAGTCACTGATATTACCTATATTGTCGATAGCCTGTACCCAATACCAATAATTTAGACTGATATCTACAGTCGAGTCAGTATAGGTAGTCTTAATATTTAAATCAGAATTTAATAAACTTTTTTGACCAGTTTCTGTCTCACTTCTATAAATAAGATAGCCTACTACATTATCATTATAACTTCCTTGTTCCCAAACCATTACTATATCATTATTGGAAATATAACCAGCCAGTTTTTGCGGAATAGCGATTGTTTCCTCTTTAATGATAATCTCTTGCTCTGAATTCAATGTAACTTTTCGAGTAATTGTACGTCCAGGCAAGATATCAATATATTCTTTAACTGTTGCTATAACTTCACCAGATACAAGATCCCGAGCTTCGTAGCTAACTTGCCAACTAGTAGCAAGTAAATCAGAAATAACTGTATGAGACTCAGAATCAAGTTCTTCAGTGATAGTACTGGTTAGATCATTTAAGGTGACCGTTATCGTCTCTTCTGGTCGGAAAGTTGGTAAAAACGATATCTCTCCTTTAGTTAAATCTAAATTTAAGGTAGCTGTAGTCGTACTGTTCAAAGATACTGCAGCTAGACAGTTTCCCTTGTAAATATCAAAATTAAGCAAATCTCGTGCTCTGACCTGAATATCCCAGACACCTACTTCTAAATCAGGAAACTCTACTTGTAAATTTTGATCTATCAATTGAACTATCTTTTCATACACTTGATCATCTTTAGTCAAAGTTACAATAATATTATGTAATTTGATTTGGTAATCAACAAATTGAGTTGATATTTCATCAGGAATTTTAATCTCAATCGCTATATTGCCATTTTGTGTAGGAAGATTTGATTTAAAGCAACCAGATAAAAGAAAAATGCAAAGGATAAAGATAAGATAAGTGGTGATATTTTTTATATTTTTCACCTTTAGAACCTCCTTACAAAACTAATTTTGAGTAGTATAAATGGACATAGATGATATATAACCAGGAGTATATCCTGCTTGATTTGAATCAAGAATTTTTGTCATTCCAGTACCATTACTGTTGCATCGCATAATATCATATCCGTAATCGCCTTTCAGTGAAAAGATAATTTGTCCATTTGGAACCCAACAAACTTCAGAGATTACTACTTGATCAAAAGGAAAAGTTTTATATCCCGTTCCATCAGAATTAATTATTGCCAATGTATAAAATGTACTATATTGCGGTCTATGAATAAAAATAATCTGAGTTCCATCAGGTGACCAACTATAGCCACATATATTACCCGTATAAAGAAGGCATTTATCGGTTCCGTCAGCATTTATAGTATAAAAATCAACAGTCGTAAATGTTGAATCATAATCATAAAAGGCAATCTTACTCCCATCTGGAGACCAGCTTAAGCCAGTCACCCTGGTATTATTTGTTAGTCTATGATTATCAGTTCCAGTCGAAGCATTGATTAGATATAATTCCCAGAATCTATTATTCCTATCATAACTATCATAATTATTATACAAAACATATGCAATCGTTGAACCATCAGGTGACCACTTTTGCTCACTAGGATGAGGGTCTACACTAGAGTAATTAGTTAACATATATTGGATATCTGCATCAAGATCAATAATATTTAGATTGTGTCCATTTGTGTAATCACTTAGATGGTCACTAAAAATAATTTTTGAACCATCAGGAGACCACTCAATATACCCTGGCTGAATTAATTCAAAAATTGAAGTAGGAAGCGAAGTCATACCAGAGCCATCAGTATTGATAAAATGGATGGTACGACCTGAACCATTTTCACTAACGGCAATTTGCTGACCATCTGGAGAAATATTGGGTAGTCCATAAAGATCATTATTTGCCAATTCCAGATATTCACTGCCATCTAGATTCATTGTACTAATGATGTAATTTTCCTCATAATATATGCGAAAACAAATTTTATAGTTTTTGTCGTCATTAATCACCATAATTGGATCACTTAACTCACTAGAATAGCCATTGGCATCATATGCCTGTACCCAATACCAGTTAACTTCTTTGTCATCATTATCATTATCCGGGTATCTGGGTATAGAAATCGAATAACCGACTGGAGTTTTATAACCTGTTTCGCTATCACTGCGATAAATTGCATAGCCATAAATATTGTCTTCTGGATTAGGATTCCAAGATAAATTGATAGTTGAAGCATTACATGTAGCACTCAATCCTGTAGGCTTAGATGGAGGAGTAAATAACTCAAAGTCAAGCTGTAACCCCCCATCTCCAGACAGTGTGATCTGAGTGCTAACTGAGCGTCCTGGTAAAATATTAATATAACTATTACCGTTACTCAGTGAATCTCCATTTGAATCAAAAATTTCCACTTTAATTGTCCAGACAATGGACTGAATATCGGAGAAAGAAGTTGTCCCAGAAGTATTGCCAATGGTAAGATTTTGGGTAACTTGATTCTCCTGATTGGTTGGGTCTGTGAGGGTAACAGTTCCAGATGCGATATTAGAAGATTGAGGAAGTAAAACTTCTACATCTAACTGACCTGGGGTGAACTCCAATTCCATAGCGACTGAGGTAGTGTTTAAATGGGTTATATTTGCTGTATCGTGTGCAGAGTAGATCGAAAAACCATCTTCATCTTTGGCAATAACTTCGATATCCCAGTTGCCAATAATTAGATTGGAAAAAGTAGTTGCGATCTGTTGATTGCCTGGAGTGAGAGTTTGGGTATAGATTTGGTCACCTTGTGATATAGTTATAATAAATTCTGTTAAAGTAAACTCATTGTCTTGAAACTGTGGAAGCAATTCATTTGGGATATCAATTTGGATGGACAGATTCCCAGAGTTTTTTAAAATACTAGATTTAAAACATCCAGCTAGTAGTAAGGAACTAATGATTAATATAAAGCAGATTAAGATAATTTTGCTTTTTTGCATAATAATTCTCCTTTCGAAAGTGCTTAAGTTAGATATTTATAACCAAAAAAAGACTTCCCCCCCTATTTTACTCTGATATCAAGATGTTTCTCTTACTCCTTTCTATTTCTACTAATATGAAACATACTCCTAAGACTATTTCTCTTTATCGACAAATTATTCCTTCATGAAAAAGTCACTTTTAGAAAGATTCCTAGATAAATAAAAGCTACAGATAAAAATTCTGTAGCTTTTTGCTCAATACGCTCTTTTATGACTTTAACTTAAAGTTTTATATTAAGATAAAATCTAAAATTTACAATTATTTCATTGTCTCTAAAGCACATATACTTCCTTATATTCTGATGAAAGTATAGCATAACGGTATGAATCATTCCAAATAGGTTTTCCATCTGAATTGTTTTTAAAGAATGCACTTTTTAACATATGTGCTTCTCTTCTCATAGATAATCGCTCTAAAAGTTTCCATTATGCATGATTTTTTACATTAGCTCCTGCTACAATTCTATGAGCATTGTTATCTTGAATCCATATTGTAGTATTCTTTTACTAGTTTCAATTGCATATCCATTACCCCAAAAATTAGGATTAAATACATATCCAATTTCCCATGTTCTAAATTCAGCGGGTTTTAATTGGGCAAAAAAAACATGTCCAATCATTTTTTTACTATCTTTTAAACACACTGCCCAAAATCTATTATTCTCTTCTTCAGATCTACATTTAGCTTCATTAATACAATCATCCTTTGTATAAATATCATAAGGTTCATATAAAACAACTTCTGGTATTGATATATACTCGTACAAATCTTCCCAATCCTCTGAAATAAACCGACGTATTATAAGTCTCTCAGTTTCCATTTGCTTCATTTAACAACCTCCTGGTTGCCAGAGCTAATGTTATTAAAATCCCAATATTTCTCTTACTTTACCAACATCTTCACCACTACTCAGCAGTTTTAAGGGTTTTAACGCCACTTCTACAGCAGTTGATGGACACCATGATGTAATAATTTTTCCATCTACGACAACTGATTCATTGACAATCTTTACACCAAATTCTTCTAATTGTTTTAATCTTTTTCCACCCATACGATGATATGTAGTTCCCTTTTTACCTTCTAAGATACCACTTTTACCAATTGGAAGAGCACCTACACATATCGAAGCAATAAACTTTCCTCTTTTGCCAAATTCTCTTATTAGATTTAAAAATTTTTAACAAATTTAAAAAAATTTTTCAATATTTTAAATATTACTTTAAATGGTTCTTTTAACTTTCATGAAGAAAGTCACTTTCTCTCTGAAACCTTTGATACCAGGTTTGTAAAGCGCTAGTAGCCTCTTTTATTTTACCAACTTTTGAATAACTCATTTATATAATCATATTTATATATCCTTCACTCATCGCTCTAACACCTCCACTTTTCTTTATCTTATAATTTCTCATTTTAGTCTTTTAACTTATTTCTTTATTATTTAGGTAAAAAGTACTAAATAATTAGTCGTCATCTTTCATTACTTTTCCTTCTTTTTTATTATATAAACCGAAAATAGTTTCTTCACTTTATTATAAAACCGTAAGATTCTTAATATTCTGCATTTTAAATTTTCTAATTCCTAAAAAAGCCATATCTTAATAAAGATATAGCCCTCACTGAACTTACTAACCTCATTATTATACAATTTAACTATAATTTTTATAATTCCAAGTTATCTCAAATAAAATATCCCTACAATACACCGTCTATAATTCCTCTTCAAAATACGTAAATAAATAATATTCTCACTTAATGCAACCATGTTTTCTTAACAAAATCAATATCCCATGCAAAAAAACTCCCAAAACAAAAGTTCTAGGAGTTTTTTCTGAATCCTTTTTACCCTTCCACACTTGTTGAAAAGACAGTAACAGGTGGAACTATAGAATTACTTTCCTCAACAGGTACTGGTAGTGGATCAGCTAAAGCAGTAAGAGAAATCAGCATAGCTGCTACCATAATTAGCATAAAACTAACTAACTTTTTCAAATTCTTTCTCCTCCTTTCATTGAAATTTTACTTAAATAGAATACTTTTTATGTATTCCAGATTTTAGTTTCTCTTTTAGTAAACTTATATTTTCTTTGTTAACTGCTGAATCAAGATCAAAAATACGGTTTAGACACATACAAGCTTCATTAGCAGCATCAGTTTCTAAGAACTTATGGAAAGCTACTGTAAAATGGTCTTTAGCCGTCAAATAATCTTTTATTAACACTTCTGAAATACGACCTCTTACTAAATAGCAATGAGCTTCCTCATAAAGATTTTTTTGACTTAACGCTTTCATTTCAGCTCTATCCAGGTAATTTTCAGCATCCTTTGAATTTCCTAAACTTGCATATGTAGATGCAATATTATTTAAAACATTAATGTCTCCTTCATCATAGACTTTAAAAAATATTTCGAGGGCCTGATTATATTTTTTATTGCAACAATAAATGTTGCCCATATTTATCAAAATTCTTTTATGTAATTCTGGATTAGTGTACGCATTGAAAATATCCAAAGCTTTAATCCCAGCGTATTCAGCTTTCGCTAAATAGTCTTCTAAATACTCATCCTCTTCTCCTTGTCGGTACATCAGCAAGTAGACCCACGCTAAATTTCCAAATCCTAAAACTTTACTTTTTTCAGAATCTATTGCTGTTAACTCTTCAAATATTTTTATTGCTTCTATAAGTGTTCCCTCTTTTGTCAATATACTCCCTTTCTTCTGAAGCAATTCAATCTTCTTATCTTCATCCAATTTCCCAGACTCCAATAACTCAGTGATAACTTTATATGCTTCCTTATAATCCCCTAACTTATATAAGCCTTCGGCAAATAACGTTTCTATTTCTAATACTAAATCTTTATCTTCTTGTGCAATATATTTTGCTATTGAAAGATGCTGTATGAAGCCTACATTGTCCTTCTTTTCCAAACATTTTTTTCCTTTATCTAAGAAACTGTTAACCTCCTTACACACTAGCCACATCCCCTTTCCCAAAAACAATATTTTCATTATCATTATACCATTTCTTGTTGGCAATATCAATAGTAAATTTTGAATTTTGTCATTTTTTTTAGATTTTGCTTTGCCATGCAAAAAGAGAACTGCTCTCTCCAGTCCTCTTTTCAATATAAGTTTCTTATTCCTTCAAATTATTTCTAATTACATCTGCAAGTCTTTCAACATATGGATAACTAAATAAAGAGTCATGATCTCCTTGTATTTTACAGAAACTAACATTACCATAAGTCATTTCACTCCAGGCTTCGAGAGTGAATTTTGGTAGATTATTTTCCTCTGCCTTGATCACAAAAATGTCAGTTTCTATGATAATTTTTAGTTCCTGACCCAATTTTTTTTGACACAAATAATCAACATTTTCTTTAACTGTTCTCTCATTTTGAATATCAGCATATTCATCCTTTGTTATTTTATTTTTGTATTCCTCTATATCTGGCCAATAATTCATCGGATTCGCATGTTTGCTTTTAGTTACTTTTCTAGTTCTATTCTTTAATAATTTAAGCGGTCTCAGTATTTTACTCTTTCTTTGTAAGTGTTTTACAAAATTATCTGGAAACAAAACATTCTCATCTATAAGTATCAGTTTTTCAATCTCCACACCCCGTTCTTCGAGCATCTCTACCATTTTATAAGCTAACCAATTTCCCCAACAGAACCCACCAATAATATATGGGCCAGTAGGTTGTATAGCTTTGATCTCACAAATGTAGTCTGTTACCATTTCCTCTATAGTTTCTGGTAATTTTGTTTTCTTCAACAATCCTTTTGTCTGTATTCCATAAAAGTTATAGTCAGCGTCAAGAAGTTTGGCAAGTTCTTTATACTGATAAATAATTCCTTCCCGATTATGAATAACGAATATATTTTTCTTATCCTCGTTAGGTTTATTTAAGCCAACAATACATTCTAAATCACTAAATGGATTTTCCATAAAAAGATCATTAGCAATTTCTGCAATGGTTGGACTCAAAAACAACTCGCTCATAGATCCTACATTCCCGTGAAATTATACCTAGGTAGGGACTTCAACACCTAGACACTCAAAAAGTGTTTGTTGTTTCTTCGTAATTTCTCCAACTCTAGATTTCTTTCCAGG
This sequence comes from Halanaerobiales bacterium, assembly GCA_030627905.1. Taxonomy (GTDB): domain Bacteria; phylum Bacillota; class Halanaerobiia; order DY22613; family DY22613; genus JAGMES01. The sequence continues at coordinate 32 of DAOVRZ010000029.1, read as the reverse complement.
TTGTTTAAACAACTCGATAATGTCAAGTTCAT
>DAOVRZ010000061.1:0-33129 GCA_030627905.1 Halanaerobiales bacterium | reverse complement strand
GGTGCAAGTAATTTCTCACAATATCCGAATTAAAAATACTGATATCCTTACTAGACTGGAAATTACGATATTCTTCAACGTACCTAAGATAAGCCGATATTGTTTTTTGACTAAACCCTTTCAACTCCATATCTTTCTTAAATTTAGCCAACTTATACATAATTCTCACTCCCTTTCGTGTATTTTAATGAACACCACCAAATACAACAAACAAGGAAAAATTATGTTTATTTTTTACCACCGCAGAGCGGTTTAGTTCAACAACTTATATCAGTAATACGTAAAAGACAGGAATTTACTAGTCTTAAGCGAATACATTTATAAAGTAAATTACTATATTGTTGTGTTTTGTCCATTATTTACTTGTAATTCGTCTAATACTTTTCTAGTCTTGCTTCTACGTATTTCTCATAATCGGTATATCTAACTATTATCAGTATTTCAGATAATCAGCATATCTTTCTATATACTTAATGTATTTCGTCAATATTTCCAAAAGTCCTTTATAAATTTCCTATTTTTACAGTATTCTCTTTTGTCTAAAAAAAACAACTTTATCACAAAAATCGAATAAATTATTGAAATATAAGCTACAATTTAACAAAATCAATAAGCTGCTAAAAACTAAACAAAAAAGGTCTCTGATTATCCAGAGACCTTTTTGTTTTAGTTTTTACCCTTTTCAGTTCACCATTGATTCCAGTTCATTAAACTCTTCTTCCATTTTGTCTTTAGATACCGGAATTTCATGAGATTCAACATAATAATCTACATCATAACTCTTTAATTTTTCTAGCATCATAACTATGTTCTCCGAAGAATAATTCCAATTATTATAAACATCACCACAAATACAATCTCCAAGGAAAAGGGTCTTATCTTCTGAAACATATATAACACTAGAATCCTTTGAATGATCTCCTGCGACATTCTCAATAATACAGTGAACACCACCAAGGTCAATCTCCATCTTGTTTGTAAATGTAATATTTGGAGGAGTAATCTGTAAATCTGATCGATCTGGCATTTCAGCTTTGATCATATCACTACAAAAGGCAACTTCTTCACCTGATTCTACCCTTTGATCTAAAGCTTGATCACTCCAATCCAATAAAGTTAATTCCTCAATTTTCTTCTTTGTCTCTATATGCGCAATGGTAGGTAAATTCATTGTAGTGATCCCGAAGATATGATCCCAATGCCAGTGAGTAATCACAAGATAACCTGTTTGAGGCATCTCAATCTTTGAAATTTCATCTAAAAATAATTTGGCATGAGCTGGAGAATTTCCAGCATCAACAACTAAGTAACTTTCTTTACCAATGATAACCGCCAGAATCGGTCTGTCCGTTTTTTTATCTGCAGGCAAATAGTATATATGTTCTGTCATCCTCTTTAACATTTTTCCCTATTCCCTCCTCAAAAAACTACGTTCATTAATGATTTGCTACTTTTAGTTTTCTTTCTCGCCAATTAAGATATAGGATAAAGGTAAATGGGAATCTTCTTTTTCCAGACTTTCACATACTTCAGAGATATTATGTTCATATTCCTGAAAATAGTCTACTTTAATCTTGCTTTTGATCATCCCCATAATGATATCGGATAGAGTATAAGTAAACCAGTATAATGTAGAACTTTCATATGTGGTTTGTCCAACATAATCAATACCATCATTACTTATATATGGCTTCTGTTTAAAATATGGATTTACTACTTTTAAACTATCTTCAGGGTCATCATCGTCAGGGAACAATTCTGTAAATGGGTGTTGTTCGTAAATAAACACTTTTCCACCTAAAATTAGTACATCCCAGACTTTCTCAAAGAAGAGGTCTAAATCAGGCAACCAACCTAAAGCACCAATTGTAACATATACCAGATCAAAAGAATTATTAAATTCTTCAGGAATTTCATAGATATCGGTCTGAACGAAGGTACAATCAATTCCACATTTTTTGGCACGTTCATTTCCTTCCTTTATTGCTTCATCAGATATATCAAATCCAATACATCTATCAGCTCCCATGTTTTTTAAAGATAAAAGCTGCACCCCATTATTACAGCAAAAATGGGCAATTCGTTTCCCCTGAATCCCGATTTTTTCTAAACGTTCTAATTCGACACCTTCTTGTAGAACTGTTCCCTTTTCCATAAATAACTTGTCCCACTTTTCTTTAAGCACAGCTTGATGTTTAGGCATTGCCTCATTCCATGCTATTCTGTTAGCTTCTGTATATTTTTTTACATTCATAATTTTCTCCTTTTTTTATGAAGTGAAATTTCATACTATGTACTGTGCAATCCCTTCAATAGTTGGATTTTCTAATATCTTTCTCAGTGGAATTTTTACCTCAAATCTTTTCTGAATTCTAGTCAAAAGAATTACTGCTTTTAAAGAATGCCCACCAATATCAAAGAAATTTTCAGTTATACCCACTTTCTCTATTTCGAGCACTTCCTGCCACATTCCTGCAATTTTCTCCTCAATTTCATTTCGAGGTGTAATAAATTTTTTTATGTTTTTTCTATCAAATTCAAAATCTGGCAAAGCTTTATAATTTACTTTTCCACTTGGTGTCAATGGCAGATTAGCTAAAAAGGCATAATTGTAAGGAATCATATAATCAGGCAAATACTCTTTTAGAAACATTTGAAGATTTGTCGAATCAATATACTCCCAGGAAAATGTTTCATGATCAAAAAATGAATGTTCTACCCAAATACATGGGTCGTAATATTCCCCGATACCTCTACTAAGATCTATTTTTATTGATTGCAAACTATCTTTTGTAAAATATTCACCAGATTGCGAAAACTTCATTCCAGTCCATTCTTTCCACTCTTCGACAGTACCAGAAATATACTGTGATTCTGTTGCGATTCCTAATACCTTTCCTCCCAAACGCTCATGAATTCTTATCCAGTTATCCTTTGATAATCCATCACTCCGTTTTTCTTTACACCATTTTTCAAATGTCATTTCAGGATGTTGGGCTTTACCAGTTGGTCTTACAGGAATAAGTACTTGATCTAAGTTAAAACCATGGGCAATCGTCTTAAATGCTTTTATGATTAAAGTACCTAATCCCTGATTCTGATATTTTTCTCCTACAACTCCAGCTAATACCAATAATGTGTTTGGTTCTACATTGTTTGCTGCATCTCTAAACCCTTTTTCGACCGCACTATCCCAACCTTCTGGTAAATTCTCAACTGTACCATCCCAGTATATTGGCATAACATTACCTACCGCTACAACCTCATCTTTATTATTAAGCAATAAAACCTGATACTTACTGAATTCAACCATAATTTGATTCCAATACTGAAGATATGTTTTGTCTCCAATAAAGTATTCCGGCCAAGCAGCTGAATGAATCTGATCCAAGTCATCTTTCTTTTCCGGTAATTGGGATAAAGTATATAACTGATATTCCTCACCTGTTTTGCTGGTTAACGAATTAGATTTTTTATTTAATTCTACATATACAGTCATTCGTTCTTCCCGATTTTCATCTTTTTTCATCACTACAGCTGATCTGCTTATACCTGGATGTGATCTAATCTTATTTTCAATCTCCTCTAGTTCAACACGATTTCCTCGAATTTTTACCTGCCGATCTTTCCGACCGATAAATAGGATATTACCGTCATCTAAGTATTTTCCTAAATCACCCGTTTTATAAAGTCGAGAATTTTTATCTTCAGAAAACGGATTTGGGATAAAGCTTTGTTGCGTTTTTTCCAGGTCTCCTAAATAACCTCTTGCCAAACCATGTGATTCAATAAAAATCTCGCCTGCTACGCCAATCGGTACTGGTTTTAGATTCTGGTCTAAAATATATATCTTCGTATTTGCCACAGGTTTTCCAATTGGAACAATATCACCTTCAAAATGGTTTGAACAATCAAAAGTAATCGCATCAATTGTGGTTTCTGTTGGTCCATAATGATTGGAAAATCTACAGTTAAATAAACTATAAAACCGATCTCTTAACTTTCGAGTCAAAGTATGAGCACCACAAATGACATATCGTAAGGAATGAAGATGTGGGAACTCTTCATTCTCACAAGCATCTAAAAAGGCTTCTAACATATCGGGTACAAATTGCAAAAATGTTATCTTATGTTGATATGCTAATTTTCCAATCATTACAGGATCTTTTCTTTCATCTTCCCTCGGAATAATAATCCTCGCTCCAGAAGTTAAAGGCCAGAAATACTCTAAAATAGAAGCATCAAAGGCGAACGATGTATTCAACAATGTCGAATCAGTATGAAATAATGGATATTCGTCCTGAATCCATTCAAATAAATTCACTGCTCCTTTATGTTCAATCTCAATTCCTTTTGGCGTTCCTGTTGTACCTGATGTAAAAATCACATAAGCTAAATGATTTGAATAAACATCAACATCCGGATTATATGCTGGCATCTTCTCAATCTGCTCCCAATCAGAGTTCATAATAACAGTTCTGGTATCAATACCATTGAGATTACGGTCAGAAACTACAACTTGGATACCAGCATTTTCTAAAATAAATCGTTGTCGAGCCTCTGGATATTCTGAACTGATTGGAATATACACTGCACCAGCTTTTAAAGCAGCCAGCATTGCAATGATCATATCCAGCGAAGGTTCAAACATAATTCCTACTTTATCTTCAACTCCAATATTAAGCATTCTTAGATAATGTGCTAGTTGGTTTGCTTTTACGTTTAAATCTCTATAAGTAAGACTATTATCATTAAATATTAAAGCGATATGATCTGGATTCTTCTCTACCTGTCTTTCAAATTTATGATGAATACAGCTATGCTGATCAAATTCTCTTTCTGTATCATTGAATTCCATGATAATTTTATTTCTTTCATCTTCAGTCAACATATTATATTCATCTAATAACTTATTTGAATTATTGATAACAACTTCCAATAATATAATATAACTATCAAGCATTCTCTTTGTTGTATTCTTTTTAAATAAATCTGTATTATAAGTTAAAATGAAGGAAATCCCTTCTCCTGATTCATCTATCGCTAATGTGAGATCAAAATGGGATGTTTCTGAATTACTCTCTCCAAGCTCAAAGACATGTTGCAGATTATCAAAATAAATATCTAGTATTTCATCATTCTTCTTATTCATAAGTCCAAACATTACAGAAAACAGTTTCGAGCGTGATAAATCTGTCTGTAGATTCAATTCTTCAATTGCTAAATTAGATGGATATAAATGATTATCATATGCTTCAATAACCGTTTCTTTTATTTGGAGTATCAAATCCTGGAAGGTCATTTCTTCCTTAATTGTACAGCGTAAAAGCAATGCACAAGCAAAAAGCCCCAATAAATGTTCAAATTCGGTATGATTTCTGTTCACAAATGGAGTTCCAATGACAAAATCCTTTTGCTGGCTTAGACGGTACATTTGAAGATTAAATACAGAAAAAAGCAGCATATAAAGAGTTACGTTATTATTATCACAATATTCATAGAGCCTGTCTTTCAACTCTTTACTGAAATTGCACTCAACATTTGATCCATTAAACGTCTGTATTGCAGGTCTTGGGTAATCGGTTGGCAAATCCAGTCCAGCTGGAATTGTCTTGAATTTATTTAACCAATACTGTCTTTGCTTTTCAAAAATACCTTTTGCAATTGAGTCATTCATCCAGTGAGCATAATCTATATAATCAAACTTCAACTTAGGCACTTTAGGTTCTCTATTTTTTGCAAAAGCATTATCTATCTCCATAAACTCTCTTTGCAGATGAATCGTTGATGTTTCATCCCAGATAATGTGATGTACTACAAACAAAAACACATACCTATTATAACTAATTTGTATAATTTTAATACTAAAGAGCGGGCCAGTTTCAAAGTCGAAAATAGTATTGGCATGTGCACGAGATAATTTTTTCACCTCATCCATAACCCGGTCTTCATTTATATCTGTATAATCTACATAGATATCTTCAAGCTTAATCTCCAACTTTGGATGTATTTTTTGGATTGGTTTTCCATCAATTTCATCAAAATAAGTCCGAAGAATCGAATGACGATCAACTAACGTTTGCCATACTTTTGTAAAAACTTTCAGATCTAAGTTTTCATCGAACATAATTTCATGATTGATATTATAAAACGGACTTTCAGGCTCCAATTTATGCATATACCATTCTGGTAACTGAACAGGTGCAAGATCGTAATATTTTTGCTCAGGTGCTTTCACAATTTTATTTTCTATAATATAATCTTTTAGTGACTGTTTTTCAGCAATATACTCTCCCAAATCTTTAATTGTTGAATGGACAAAAATCTGTTCTAGAGAGATTTCAATATGGAACCCTTCTCTAACTCTATTCAAAATCTTCATCGCACTAATCGAATCTCCACCGATATCAAAGAAATTATCATTAACCCCAACCTTGTCAACTTCCAGTAGTTCTCGCCATATTTCTGCTAACTTTTCTTCAATTTCATTACCGGGTGCCTCATACCCTTCACGTGCTTTAATCTCAGGTCTAGGTAATGCTTTCCGATCAATCTTCCCATTTGGCGTTAATGGGATTTTATCCATTTGTACAAAATAAGATGGGATCATATAACCTGGCAACTGACCAGATAAATAATCTCTTAACTCAGATGTAGTCATATCTAACTCAGAAACCAAATATGCACATAGATATTTCTCATTTTTCTCAGAAGATTTGGGTTCCTGAAGACCCATTTTCTTCAAAAAGCTTTCATACCCCTTTTGGGTAACAGTACATTCTAAATCTTCTTTCACATTTTCCAGACTGATATGACCTAACCGTTTTTCCCAACTTGTAGCACTCCCATAATAATGGTAACCCTTTGTTTGCAGATGACCATAATCTCCTACCTGCTTAAGTGGGCAATTTGTTGAATAAACCGCAAAATTCTTTCGACTATTCCAATATGAATCTTTATTGTTTAAGTAAGATATAATCTCTTCATTTGTAACATCACAATAGCGATAGAAATCAATGAACTTGACTTGATTATATATAGTTCCATCATTGATCTCATCAATATCAAGATAGTTAAATATATTTTTATCAATATTCATGGCACTTTTTTGCAGTTTCGCTACTTCTTTTTCCAATTCCTTTTCATCAAAAATGCCCAGTTGAAAAAACATATATAGTTTATTCTCAATAATTTGTCCACGGGATAATGTAGCACCTACCACTGCAGGAATTCCATTTTTATAGGCATACTCACCTGCAATTGAAGACGATGCATGAAAACAACCCCTACAAACTGTATGAGCTGATTTCAAACTTTCTTTTAAGATTTGATCTGAATTTTTATGAGTAAGTACAGCATGATCTACGCCTAATTTTGAAGTTGCCTTCTTGATATTTTCCAAATCAGACTTAGTAAAATATCCATTATCATAGGTCAATGCCAGAACGTTCAAACCCCTCTCTACCAAATGATATAACGCATAACCTGCTCCTTTTCCACCATTGTAGAGAAGTAAACAATCATATTTTGCATTTTTATCCTGATTAGCATCGTTTATGGCGGTTTCCAAATTATCCATTGTTTTAAAATACTGTTCTGCATATTTTTTGTATTTATTCAAGTCCTGGCAAACCTCACAGATTCCCTCATCACTAATCTTAACCCCTGGGTAGTTAGATGTAATTCCACATTTTTTACAAACTATAACCTCATCCTGCAATTCATTACTATCTTTCACAATCACTACACAATTATCAATATTTTCATGATTTAAAAGAGCTGTTTCAATCTCTCCAAGTTCAATTCGATATCCGCGAACTTTAACCTGCTCATCAATTCTACCCATAATCTCAATATTTCCATCCTCAAGCCATCTTCCAATATCACCTGTTTTGTACAGTTTACCCGTACCAAATGGATTATCAATAAAATTTGCTTCTGTTTTTTCTCGATTATTGATGTAGCCTCTTACAACACTATCACCAGCAATACAAATTTCTGCTGCGATTTTAACTGGTACAGGTTGCAAATCTTTAGAAAGAATATAAATTTTATTATTGGCAACTGGTTTTCCAATAGGAACAACTTGGCGTGAATCATCTCGCTCAAGATCATAATAAGTATTGTTAATCGTACATTCAGTAGGGCCATAGGTATTGACTATTTTTCCATCATAATAGGAGTAGAAGTTCTTCACTACATCCATACTAATCGGCTCTGCTCCGATCAGCAACCATGGGAGTTTGAATCGAGGTTTAATATCTTTTTTGTTCAGAAAATATACCATTGCATTTACCAAAGTAGCTGGACAATACATCATGGTCAAGTCAGTCTCTTCAGCCATTAATTTAATCAAAAATTCGGCATCTTTACTTTGATAAGTAGTTAGAACTTTAACACTACCTCCAATATACAATGGCCAGAAAATCTCCCATACTGATGGGTCAAAAGTCAAATTTGTCCTTTGGACAATCACATCTTTTTCTGTCAAATTAAATTTATCCTGCATCCAATTGATACAGTTGTTTACCTGCCTATGTTCAACCATAACCCCTTTGGGTTTACCAGTTGAACCTGAAGTATACATAACATATGCCAGATTATCTCCTTTTATCGTAAGGTCAAGATTAGATGAATCCTGCGTAGCTGTATAATCTGCAATTCGGTCAAGAAGCACTACTTCTCTTGAACATGATATTTTATCAACATCCTCTACAAAAGCTATCCCATCAATCCCTCTTAAAACGTCATTTTCAGGAATTTCAAAACTATTCTCCAACATCTTTTCAATTAATTCACCAAAGGTGTACTCACCTTCTCCTAAAACAACCAGTTTAACGTTCTTATCTCTCAAAATTGTATCATAATCACTTGCTGCATAAGGGCCACCAGCAATGATTGGTGCATTAATCCCCCACTGTCTTAATAGTGAAACAGTTTCATGGAAAAATTCTTTAAAAAATGTTAACGTCCGGATGCCAATCAAATCTGGTTGATATTCATCCACTAACTTTTTCATATCTTCAAAATTACTAAAATCAATTCCAGATTTATAAATTCGACCGTCAATCAGATCCCCAAATTGTTGGTTTAAGTATGTTTGGAGATAAATCAAACCCAGTGGTTGTTCAGAAACATTATACAACATATTATCAGAAGCAAAGTGCTGGGATAAGTCAAGATACAGTATTTTTTTCGCATCTGGTTTTGGCTTTTGAACAACTGCTTTCCGATCAAAGATTGTATAGGTTATATCTTCTTTTTTCTGTCTAAAATCATTTGATAACCCCATATTATCTAGTTGAGCAAAGTTTATAATATCTTCTACAGATTTGATCTCAATAGGTAGATATGCATTGTATTTCTGAACAATAGCATCTTCGCTCAATATCTTCATTTGAATCGGAAGCACATGCATCAAACGTTCTTTTGATAAAAAGTATTCATTCATAAAGTTGGTCTGGTACTTTCTAGTAAAACTCTTCGGAAATGGTAACGTTTCTGGCAACTCGTGATATGCTCGACCCTTTGAAAGCATAATATCATTTTTGGAAATTCCATGAGCTAGGGCCAACTCTTCCATCTCAGTATTCGGATATATTTTCAAAATATGAATATAAGGAAAATGAATCCAATTAATATCTTTAATGAAATCCAATGTCATCATTGCTTCTTCTTCTGTTTCAGTCGGAAATCCATGCATTGTGGCAATTTCTAAAATAACATTCGGGTATGTTTTAGCAATATAATCTATAGCATTTTTGAATTTTGGAATATCCAAGTTCTTTTTAACCAATTTTTGTAATCTTGGTGAAGCTGTTTCTAAAGAAAGATTAATGTTACAGGTTCCCGCTTCTACCATTAAATCAATATAATCTGGTGTCAAAAGATCTCCCCTTAGTCCGTTGGGGAAAAAGATTTTTACGTCCAGTTTGTTTTTTATAATCATTTTAAACAATCTACTACTATTCTCTATATTCAAGTTAAAACAGTCATCAATAAATGCAAAATTTGTCACGCCATTTTTATAGTAGTATTCAATTTCGTTATACATATTTTCTGCACTTCGAAAAACATGGTTTTTAGACCAGACTTTATGACAATATACACATTTATATGGACAACCTCGTGTACTTTGCAGAGAAATGGAATTAGTTACACTTGCCATACCGATCTTATTTTTATAATTTTTAAAATTGATCAATTTTCGATCAGGCATTGGTAATAGATCAAATGCTTGAATATGTTTTCGGATATTAGTAACAACTACCTGGATATTCTGATTTCCTGCTAAATTCTGAAGAGAAGTGAACGGAATATCCTTTACAGCCTCACTATTGGCAAGAAGAAGTTTGGCTCTAGAGTCTTCAAGCATATAGAGTACCCGTTCCTGAGGTAATTCAGGATCAATTGGCAAATATGCTCCCCCTGCTTTTAAGATTGCTAGCAAACTGATAATCAACTCTTCTGAACGTTCCATCATAATGCCGACGACAGTCTCAGAAGTAACTCCATTTTTTCTTAATACTCTTGCCACTTGATTTGCCTTTTCATTTAAATTTTGATATGTTAGCTTCTTCTCTTCACAGGTTACTGCTACACGTTCTGGATTCTTCTCTACCTGTTCTTCAAATAATTTATGAATCGCTTTATTATTTAGGTACTCTGCATCTGTATTATTAAAATCTAATAACAGCTGAAACTTCTCTTCCACTGAAAGAATTTCTATACTTGTCTCTTTTATATTGATTTGATTCAGAGCTTGTAGCAATAGGTTCTCAAAATGAGATATAATCCGCTTGATCGTTGTTTTCTCATAAAGTGTAGTGTTGTACTCTAATTGGCCTTTGAGTAAATCATCTTTATGCACAAAGGAAAATACCATATTTGATTGAATATGCTGAATATATCTTTTGTCATGAATATTTTCTAACAATAACACTATATCAAATAAGAAAAATTCATCTTCAGTTTCAGAAAAGCCTAACTGTTCTAACAACATTTCAATCGGATAATCCTGATGTTTCGTTGCTTCAAACATCGTATCTTTTACCTGTAAAATCAAATCTTTAAATATCATATCCTCTTTCAATTGATTCCTTAATGTAATGATTGTATTGATAAATTCACCTTCAACATCTTGCTTATAAATCGGTGAGCCAATCATTATATCCTTATTGCCAGTATATTTATCAATCAGTACAACCAACCCTGCAACTAAAATCATATGCAGTCTATAATCTGAACCATTACTTAATTTCAATAATTTATAAGATAATTCATCAGAAAAGGTAAAGTTTACTGTATTTGAGAGATACTTGTTATTACCCTTTTTATAATCAGTGGGAAAACTGGTTTTAACCAGTTCTCCCGATAATTTATTTAACCAATAATCTCTCTCTTTGGTCTTTTGATTTGCAGCAGCAATAATTTTTCCTGATAAAGTTCTACTAATCATATTCATCTCCTTCTTTCTTCTATCCATTTTAAAATGCAAAATCACTTTCATCAGATAGTAGAACATCAGAAATTGTCGATAATAAGCCATGTGTAATTTGGATATCATTTAATTTACTATCAATATTTTCTGTGATGGCTGATACAATTTCTTTGAAGTTTCTTACATACATTTCGATTGTATCTTCCTTAAATAGTGCTGTACTATATTCAATAACAAAAATAAGTTTTTCATCTACTTCCATTCCTCTTAATTTCATGTCCATCTGAGCAGCATTTTTTTCATAATTATATGGTTTTAATTTCAAATCCGGAATTTCCATTTCTGTTATTCTCTCATTGTTTAAGACAAACATAACGTCAAATAGAGGATTTCGACTCAAATCTCTTTTTTTAACTACTTTTTCTACTAAATTTTCCAGTAAATAATCTTGATTTTCATATGCCGCTAATGTTCTGTCCTGTACATCTTTCAAAAACTCTCTAAAAGTCATCTTTCCTACAGGCTTATTTCTCAATGCAAGCGCGTTAATAAACATACCTACAATGTTTTGAAGGTCTGCATGTCTACGACCTGCAATTGATGTTCCGACTACGATATCTTCCTGACCACTCAATTTGGAGAGACACACATTATATACCGCCAAAAGGACCATAAATAAAGTTGCATCTTCTTCTAATGCAATTCTCTTTAATGCTTCTGTCTCCTCATGACCAATCTCAAAGTTTATACCACTTCCATCAAAAGTCTGGACAGGTGGTCTGGAATAATCAATCGGTAGGTTTAATACTGGAATATCACCTGCAAACTGCTGTAGCCAGAATTTTTCCTGCTTTTTCATCTCATCTTTCTGTTTTTCACTACTCTGCCATGCAGAATAATCTTTATATTGAAGTCTTAATTTAGGCAATTTTTGACCAGCATACAATGCCATGAACTCTTTCATTAATATATCATCCGAAGTACCATCTGTTATAATATGATGCATATCTAACATGAGTATATGCCGATTTTTCCCCACTTTTATTAACCCTGCTCTAAAAAATGGAGCTTTACTAAGGTCAAATGGTCTTACAAAAGTATTTATTTTCTCTTCTGCTTTCTCTACACTTATTTCATCATATTCTACAGCAAACTCCACACTCGCATGAATTTTTTGGATAGGCTCTTCATTTTGGAGAACAAACGAAGTTCGTAAACTTTCATGTCTCTCAATCAGCTTCTTAAAGATTTCTTCTAACTTCTCCTTTTCAATCTCTCCTTCTAATATGACAACTTTTGGGGTATTATAACTGAGATTATCTGTTTGAAGTTGCTGAAGGAAATATAATCTTCTCTGAACTGATGAAACAACATAATACTCTTTTTCTTCCACTGGCATAATCGTTATATATTCTTCTTTCCTTGCATCTTTGATCTTTTCTGCTAATCCTCTCACGGTCGATTGTTGAAATACATCCATAAGCGTGATTTTTATATTCCGTTCTTTATGTAGTTTTGAAATGAATGTCGTTGCTTTTAATGAATGACCACCCAGTTCAAAGAAATTAGCATCGATTCCTATAAGATTTTCTTCTATTCCTAAAACTTCAGACCAGAGCTCAATTAATGTCTTTTCGATTACACTTCGTGGTGCTATATACTCTCCATCAAATTTGACAACAGGTGAAGGTAAAGCATTTCGATTAATCTTGCCATTTGGTGTTAAAGGAATCTTTTCTAACTGTACAAAATGAGATGGAATCATATAATCGGGCAAAATATTAGAGAGATATGTTTTTAGCTTCAATCCTTCTATCTCTTTTTCTGCAACAATATATCCACAAAGATATTTTTCACCAACTTGATCTAAGCGATCGAGTACAACTACCTCTTTAATCTCTTTATAATCCAATAAGTGCTTCTCTATCTCTCCTAGTTCTATTCTAAAACCTCTAATTTTTACCTGATGATCAATTCTACCTAAAAACTCAACATTTCCATCTAGTAACCATTTAGCTAGATCACCAGTCTTATACAGTCTTTGCCCTTTCTCAAATGGGTTTTCAATAAACCGCTCTGCTGTTAACTTAAGCCTATTCAAATAACCTCTAGAAACTCCATCTCCTGCTATATATAACTCTCCTGCAACACCGATTGGTACCACTTTTTGATCTTTATCCAATATATAAATCTTTGTATTATTGGCTGGGGTCCCTATAGAAACAGATTTCCCTTTATCGTTCTCAGGGTTAAATTTATAAAGCATACATCCAACTACTGTCTCTGTTGGACCATATTCATTATAGATTTCAATATTTCCTCCAAATTTTTCACTAATATCTCTTGCTAATCTAGTTTCTAATTCTTCTCCACCAACTATGAAACGTCGAATATTGGATTGTTCAATCTTTTGATCTCTTATTACCTTTAAATGTGACGGAGTTAGCTTAATAACCTCAACTTGATTTTCTCTAATAATTTTTTCAATCAACAATTCTTTATCTTCTTCTCCATAAACAACAATTGTATTACCTGTAATTAATGGAGTAAAGATTGATGTAACTGTCAAATCAAAGGAAATAGATGTATATAATGGAAATTTCACTCGTTCATTACGAACATAATTTTTTGTTGCCCACCAAATATAATTTACAGCTCCTTGATGTTCGATCATTACACCTTTCGGCTGGCCAGTTGTTCCAGACGTATAAATCATATAAATTAAATCTTTTGGGTTATTAATAATCTCTAAATTTGAACTATCACCAGAATAAATACTCTGATCATCCACAAAGATTATCACTTTCAAACTCTCAATCTGTAATAAATCATTTTCCTCATCAACCAAATCTTTCTGCAAAAGCAAAATTTTTGCCTTACTATCTTCAAGTATAAATTTTTTCCTTGCATCTGGATAGTTAGGATCGATTGGTAAATATGCTCCTCCAGCTTTTAAAATTGCAAGTATACTAATCACCAGATCTAAAGAACGTTTTTGCATAACTCCCACCATTGTGTCTGGTTTGACACCTATAGCCCTCAATAGATGTGCCAATTGATTTGCCTTTTCATTCAGTTCCCTATATATCAACGACTTCTCTTCAAATATAACTGCTACGTCTTCTGACATCTTTTCTACCTGTTCTTCAAATAGCTGATGCATAACCCGCTTCTTAGGATATTCTGATTCGGTCTGGTTAAAATTGCATAATATCTGCTCTTTTTCAACTTCATCTATGATTTCTATTTCAGATATTTTCTGCTCTGGATCATCGAGAATTAAATTCACTATCTTTTTAAAGTAGATTGCCATCCTTTGAATCGTCTGTTCTTTGAATAACTTTGTACTGTATTCAAAACTTAAAGCCAGACCATTTTCATGCTCGTCTACTGACAATGTAAGGTCAAATTTTGATATTTTATTTTCAAATTCATATGGCCCTAATTTCAAACCTGAAATTTCTCCTACAGGAACATCAAAGTTTTGCAGCATGAACATCACGTCAAATATTGAATTACGGCTCGTATCTCTTTTAACTTCCAATTTCTCCACCAGATCTTCAAATTGATAGTCCTGATTTTCATATGCCTGTAATGTTCTATCTTTCACTTCTTTTAAAAATTCCTTAAATCTCTTTTCAGCTACTGGGTAATTTCTCAGGGCCAGCGTATTAACAAACATCCCTACGATCTCCTCTACATCTGAATGCCGTCTTCCAGCAACTGGAGTCCCGACTACAATATCTTCCTGACCACTCAGCTTAGAAAGCAAGAGATTATATGCTGCAAGCAATACCATATACAGAGTAGCGTCTTGCTCTTTTGCAAGCTTATTTAATGTCTCTGTTTTCTCTTTCTCTAACTCGAAAGTAAACATTCTGCCCTCAAAGCTGCGTATTAATGGTCTTGTATAATCGGTTGGCAAATTCAATACCGGGATTTCCCCTTCAAAATCTTTTAACCAATACTCTTCCTGCCGTCCGAACACTTCTTTAACCTTTTCACTATTATGCCATTCTGCATAATCTTTATATTGAAGTTTCAATTCAGGAAGTTCTTCATCTCCATAGAGTGCCATAAAATCTCTCATAAGAATTCCTTCAGAAACACCATCAGATATTATATGATGGGTATCCAGCATGAGTATATGTCTTTTCTCTCCGAGATTGATCAGACCAACTCTAAATAATGGTGCCTGACTTAAATCAAAAGGTCTGACAAAATTCCTTATAATCTCTCCAACTGTATCTTCATCTGCTTTATAATACTCCACCTCAAACTCGACGATTTCTGAATGAATCTTCTGTACAGGTTTTTCATCTACAATATCAATATATGTCCTTAAACTTTCATGCCTTTTGATTAACTTTCTGAAAGTCTCTGCAAATTTTCCTCTATCAAGTTCTCCTATCAATAATGCAACACCAGGCATATTATAGACAACACTTTCTTCTTCCATCTGCTGTAGGATATATAATCTTTTCTGTGCTGATGATAATAGATAGTGTTCTTGTTCTCCTACTGGTTCAATTGAAAAATATGTGCTCTTCTTAGCACCATTGATATATTCAGCAAGCTCTTTAATCGTTGACCTCTCAAAAAATTCGGCTAATGGAACTTCTACATTTAATTCTTTATGAATTCTCGCCAAAATAGTAATTGCTTTCAAAGAATGGCCACCTAAATCAAAAAAGTTACCCTCAATTCCGATCTGATACCCATCTACACCAAGTACCTCAGACCAGATTGTTTCCAATTCCTTCTCTACTTGATCTCTTGGCGCAATATATTCCGGATTGGTTTGTTGATTAAACTCCTGATATTTTTCAAGAGATTTACGATCAATCTTACCATTTGGTGTTAATGGTATCTGATCTAACTGAATAAAATGTGCTGGAATCATATAATCTGGCAAACTATCTAATAGATATTCTTTAACCTCAGAAATATCCAATTCTTCATTTGCTACCAGATAAGCAGAAAGATACTTATTACCCAGTTCATCCTCTTGGTCAAGAACGACTGCCTCCTGAATCTTCATATGATCCACCAATTTACTTTCAATCTCGCCCAATTCAATTCTAAATCCTCTAATCTTTACCTGATAATCTTTTCTGCCAAAAAATTCGATGACTCCATCTGGAAGCCAGCGCCCCAAATCTCCAGTTTTATAAAGTCTAACTCCCTTCTCTTCCGCAAATGGGTCTTCTATAAATACATTCTTTGTCCGTTCCTCATCGTTTAAGTATCCTCTACCGACTCCCACTCCAGCAACACAGATCTCGCCTTTAACTCCAATTGGACATAGTTTCATATTTTCATCAACGATATAAATTTTGAAATTCTGCAATGTTTTGCCGATTGGAACTTGTTCCATCTCTGGTGCATGATCCATGATGTGATGGGTTATATCATCAGAGGCTTCTGTAGGACCATACGCATTGACCATTTTGATCTTTGGATACATATCAAACCATCTCTTTACCAAATATGGTTTGATAGCCTCACCAGTCACCAGAAGATAATTCAAACTTTCAAATTTTCTGAAATTCAAATCTAAAGAATCTAACATGACTGATAAGTAAGAAGGAACAACTTCTAAAATTGTAATCTGATCTTCAATCACTTGATTGATAAATTGGTTTGGATTTAAAATCAACTCATTTGAATAGATAACCGTCCCGCCTCCTACCATTAATGCTACCAAAAATTGCCATACAGAAATATCAAAACAATGAGAAGCGTTCTGAGCAACAATGCTATTTTTATTGATTTGAAGTTCATTGATTTTGGCTTGAATATGGTTCATCATTCCAATATGTTCTACCATAGCACCTTTAGGATTGCCAGTAGAACCAGAAGTATAGATTACATATGCCAGATTCTCCGGCCTTGCCTGAATCGAGATATCTTCAGTAGAATATTTCTCCAAAGCTCTTACATCATGCTGTCGTTTATGTTTTAAATCTTCTTTATTTACCTTGTTCTCTCTTTTATCTATTCTGATGAGAGTATCATAACGGAATTTTGTCAGCTCATTTTCGATCGTATAAAACTTTTTTGTAAACTCCACATCCAGAATTTCAGGAATTTCATATCTTAAATCTTCAAAGAAACGCTGCGAAACAAAGAGTTCTGTATTCCAATCGGTTTTCGTTTTATAGTCCTTATCTTTGTTAGCACATTTAAATTCGGTTAACTCTTCGATCAGGTTCTCTTTCTTATCCTGGTCCATTACATCCCCAATAAATAGATAACCTTGGTCATTTAATAAATTGATTGCTTTTCGAATCCCTTTTCTAAGATAATTATGACCATGAAAATCTTGAATAACACTATTGATTATAATCAGATCAAAGTTTTTCTCATCCAGTTTATCAATCTCATGGAATGGCATGGAGGCCAGAGCGATATTTTGATGTCCTTCTTCTTTAACACGTCTTCTATTCTTTTCAATAATCACTCTGGAAAGATCTGTTCCATAATAAAATCCTACATTTGGAGCAATCCGATACATAGTAATCCCTGAGGCACAACCGATCTCTAAAACTCTCATCTTTCTATGAAGAATCGGTCTTAGCTTTTTCAGAACATTATCTCCATACTCATCCATCTCTTCTTTAGATATCGGTTGCCCTGTATAACTGCTAATCCAACCCCCACCAGTAATCTCATCAGTAGCGGTCTCACCAATGTATTCCCACAGTTTTTCATCCATTGCTTCAATTTTTTCTGCCTCATCTTCCATATAAATGTTCACACTATCTATACATAAGAAGATATCAAACTGTTCACATTCCCATTGAAGTCGGTTTAGAGTTCTAATATATCTCTTCTCTGATATAACAATTTGAACTTCTGCATCATTTAGCATCGCCTTGATTCGTTCTTCCGGATCAACTGGATTAATTGGAACATAAACAGCACCAGCTTTAAATATCCCCAAAATAGCTATCAGCATATTTTCCGAACGATTCATTAATATTCCAACTATTGTTTCAGGGGTAATCTTTTGTTCATGAATTAAATAATTTGCTACTTGATTAGACTTTTGATCTAACTCGTTATATGTAAGTTGACGATCTTTACATATCACTGCAATATCTAAAGGATTCTCCTCAACCTGTTCTCTAAAAAGATCCACGACGGTTTTTTCTTTTAGGAAATCAACCTTTGTTTGATTAAAGTCAAATAAAATCTGTTGCTTTTCCTCTCCTGACATGATGTCAATTTCCATCAACTTCATTTCTGGCTGATCTACAATCTGTTTTACAATATTTATATAATGTACAAGTAGCCTTTCGATAGTCTCTCTCCTGAAAAGCTTTGTACAATAATCTAGATTAAATATAATACTCCCATCTGCCTCGACTATATTAAATTCAAGATCAAATCTTGCAATTTTTTGTCCAAACTTATAAGGAGTAAAAGTCAAATGATTAACCGTTATATCAGGCATACTCATATTGTGCAGATCAAACATTGTATTGAAGAGAGGGTTACTACTCAAATCTCTTGGTATATTCAATTTCTCAACAAGTTCTTCAAATTGATAATCCTGATTCTCATATGCCTTTAATGCACTTTCCTTAACACTTCCTAAGAATTCTTTAAATGTTTTCTGTCCTTCAGGATAGTTCCGCATTGCCAGAGCATTAACAAACATACCGATAACATTTTCAAGTTCCAAATGTTGCCGTCCAGCTATTGAAGAACCGACGATAATATCTTTTTGACCCGTGTATTTGAACAATAATACATTATAAGCAGCCAGTAATATCATGTATAGCGTAGTATCTGTCTCAGAGCTAAGTTTCTTTATCTTCTCCGTCAATACTAAATCAATCTCAAAAACAATACTATCTCCTTCAAAACTTTGAATCGGAGGTCTCGGATAGTCTGTAGGAAAATTTAAAACAGGAATTTCCCCTGAAAAAAGATCTAACCAATATCTTTCTTGTTGATCAATCTCACCTGAAAGAATCCATTCATTCTGCCATGCAGTGAAGTCCTTATAATGCACTTCTAATTCTGGCAAACTTTTACCTTCATACATATCAATTAAATCTTGCATGAGAATGCTAAAAGAAGTTCCATCAGAAATAATATGATGCATATCTAACATCAGTAAATTCTTTTGATCTGCCAATCTTACTAATTTTACTCTAAATAATGGTGCTTTAGAAAAATCAAAGAGCTGGATAAATTCTTCCATAATCTTTTCTACTTGATCTTCAACTGCTTCACCATATTTTACTTCAAAATCGACATAGCCATGTATCTTTTGTACGTAATCTCCATCCATAAAATCAAAGGATGTTCTAAATACCTCATGTCTTTCTACCAATTTCTTGAATATTTCATTAAAACGTGGTTGATCAAGCTTACCCTCAAGCATCATCGCAAAAGGCATATTATAGCTTGTCCTTACTTCTTCAAATTTATCTATAATTAACATCCTCTTTTGTGCTGAAGATATTGAATAGTATTCCTTTTTCTCTAAAGGTTTTATTGATGAATATGTATTCCCATCAATACTGTCTATATATCTTGCCAGTTCTTTTATCGTTGCTGCTTTAAAAATCTCTACAACTGGAACTTTTACATTCAAGAGTTTGTGAATCCTGGCTGCAAGTATGGTTGCTTTTAAGGAATGACCGCCTAATTCAAAAAACTTATCATTGATTCCGATCTTCCGATTTACAGATAATATTTCTTCCCATAATTCTACTAATATCTTTTCTGTTTCAGTTTTTGGTGTTTCATATTCAACTTCTGTATTGAAACTCCCATCCGGCTCTGGTAACCTTTTTTTATCGATCTTACCACTTGGTGTCAATGGTAACTGATCCATCTGTACAAAATTTGATGGAATCATATAGTTAGGTAATGTAGTAGCCAAATGATCAGCAAGCTCTGATACTGTTAGTTCTTTTTCAGCTGTAAAATATGCACATAAATATTTATCTCCTTTTTGATCTTCTCTTGCTATAACTTTTGCTTCTTTTATTGCTTCTTGTTTTAATAATTGATTTTCTACCTCACCAAGTTCTATTCTAAATCCCCTAACCTTTACTTGCTGGTCAATCCGTTCGATAAATTCAATATTTCCATCCGATAACCATCTTGCCAAATCTCCAGTCCGATACATTCTTTCCCCAGAAACGAACGGGTTCTCAATAAATTTTTCTGCTGTTAAGTCAAGTCTGTTGAGATAACCTCGTGTAACTCCTGCACCCGATATACATAATTCGCCAGGAACCCCAATTGGCTGCAGTTGGTTTGTTTTGTCTATGATATATGCTTTTATATTGGAAAGAGGTTTTCCAATTGGAATCGTTGTCTGATCGTGTAAATCTTTTAATGAATATCTGGTTGAATAAATGGTGGCTTCTGTTGGCCCATAAATATTTTCAAACTGTATATGAGTATTTAGCGCATTAAACTTATCAACCTGTTTTTTTGAAAGTGACTCTCCAGCAGAAAAAAGATATTTTAGACTACCAATCGATTTTTTATCTTTTTCAATTAAGAAATTTAAGAAGATTCCCAGAATTGAAGGAGTAAAGTTTATATGAGTAATTTTATATTTTTCTATTGTTTCCAAAATACCAACTGGATCTTTCTCTAAACCATTCTCCAAAATAACCAACTTACCATTTCCAATGAACCATCCAAATAATTCAGTTACAGACACGTCAAAGGTATAGTTCGTCTTTAACAGATAAGCATCCTGATTTAATAAGGGATAATCATTTTGTAGTGTAAATAATATATTCAAAGCGTTATTATGCTGAACCATAACCCCTTTGGGCTTTCCAGTGGATCCTGAAGTATAGATCACATATGCCAGATTTTCTGAAGTATTGACACATTCTAAGTTACCTATATCTTTCTGATTAACACTCTTATCATTAATATTGATTGTTTCAATTTCAAAATCATTCCCCATCAAATGTTTCTGTGTTAATAAGAGTTTTGCCTGACTATCCTGTAAAATATATTTTATCCTTTCTTCAGGATAATCAGGGTCAATCGGCAGATAAGCTCCTCCCGCTTTCAGAATTGCCATTATTCCTATGAGCATCTCCAGTGAACGTTCTGTCATGATACCTACAATTGTATCTGGATTTACTTCTTTCTCTCTTAAAATGTAAGCCAATTGATTTGCTCTTTCGTTTAATTCCCTGTATGTCAGTTGCCTTTTTCCATCTACTACAGCGATCTTATCCTGATTTTCTTCTACCTGCTTCGTAAATATTTCATGCAGTGTCTGGTCTGTTGGATAATCCACCTTTGTATCATTAAAAGCATACAATATTTGATGTTTCTCCGCAGCAGATAAAAGCTCAATTTTTTTTATCTCTAAATTTATATTACAAATACATTCTTTCAGGAATTGTGTAAACTGAACAACAATCCGTTCTATTGTTGCCTTGGCATAAAAGGATGAATTGTATTCTAATACTGCTTCAATACTTTCATCTGTTACATTAAAAGAGAAAAACATATTTGGTTGAACTGACTGCATATAGTGTCTATCTTGAATATTTTCAAGTAAAATCGCCGTATCAAACAATGGAAAACCATCATCTAAAACCAGCATATTTAACTCATCTAATAATATTTCCATTGGGTAATTTTGATTTTCGATTGCTTCAGAAAGCGTATCTTTCACCTGCAATAATAGTTCTTTAAAAGTACTATTTTCGTTTAATTGATTTCTTAAAGCTAATACTGTATTAATGAATTCACCTTCAACATCCTGCCGATTAACAGGTGCTCCTACAATTATATCTTCATTCCCTGTATATTTATAAAGTAATACAACAACCCCTGTTATCAGGATCAAATACAGACGGTGATAAGATTCATTACTAAGCCACATCAACTTCGAATATAATTCTCCAGATAATTGAAAGGATACCTTATTTATTTCAGGTTGATCATATCTTGTTTTTTTATAATCATAGGGGAAACTGGTTTTAAGCAGCTCACCCGATAACTTATTTAACCAATACTCTTTTTCTTTACCATATTGATTTGCTATTAACATTAGTTCACCTAAGTTTTTTTGATCTTGCAATATATTCGCCTCCATTTACTTAGTCTACATTTAGAATCTAAAATCACCTTCATCTTCAATCACGTTAACCTTTAGACTTATTAATTTATGAGCAATGTTAACATCCTTTAATAAAATATTTCTATTTTCTATAATCTGCTCTAAAATCTCAATATAGCGTTCTGCCATCTTCTGAACAGTAGATTGTTTAAACAATGCAGTAGAATATTCTAGAATTAGATCCATTGTTTTACCACTCTCAACAATTGTTAAAAACAAATCAAATTTAGCAATCCTGTGTTCAAAATGATAAGGATACAATTTCAAATCACCAATCTGAATTTCCTTAATATTCATGTTCTGATATGCAAACATGGTATCAAATAGTGGATTTCGATTCAATTCTCTACGTAAGTCTAATTTTTCCACCAAATCGTCAAATGGATAATCCTGGTTTTCATATGCTTTCAATGCATTTTCTTTTACTCCCAGTAATAACTGATAGAACGTTTTTGTTTCATCGGGATGATTTCTCATCACTAAAGTATTTACAAACATTCCTATTATGTTTTCTGAATCTGCATGAATTCGACCTGCGACTGGTGAGCCTATCAGTATATCTTTTTGCCCGGCATATTTGTAAAGTAATACATTATAAGCAGCTAGTAATACCATATAAAGAGTCACATCATTTTCCCTTGAAAAATCTCGGATTTGTTCTGCTAACTCCTCATCAATTTTAAAATCTATACTTTTTCCCTCAAAACTCTGCACTTCAGGTCTAAGATAGTCTGTTGGTAGCTTGAGTACTGGTACTTCACCTTTAAACCACGCTAACCAATACTCTTCTTGTTTTTTTAACTCATCTGTTTTCAGCATCTTCCACTGCCATACAGAATAATCTTTATATTGGACTCTCAGTTCAGGAAGGTTTTCTCCCTTATATAGTTTCGAAAACTCATCGATTAAAATTCCAGTCGATACACCATCTGATATGATGTGATGCATATCAAAGATCATTATATATTGATCCTTTGGAAGTTTAATCAGTCCAACCCTCAACAAAGGAGCGTTACTTAATTCAAATGGTCGAATAAATCTCTCAATCGTTCCATCTATTTCTTTTTCTTCGACTTCTATATACTCAATCTTGAAATCCACATCTTTATATACTTTCTGCACAGGCTCATCATTGATGATCTCAAAACCTGTTCTTAAAGACTCATGACGTTTGATTAACTGCCAAAATGCTTCTTCAAATCTTTGTTCATCAATATTACTCTCTACCTTCATGGCTGAAGGCATATTATAACTTAAGCTCTCTTCCTCAAATTGGCTTAACACATAGATTCTTTTCTGTGCTGAAGATAAAGGATAGTATTCTTTCTCTTTTACAGGTTCTATTGATGAATAGATGCTTATATTTGTATGATTGATATACTTGCCTGTACTTTTTATCGTAGGATTTTTAAAGAATTCTGTCAGCGGGAGTTCTATCTGAAACTCTTTATGGATTTTAGCTGTCAAAGTGGTTGCTTTTAAAGAATGACCACCCAGTTCAAAAAAGTTATCATTCACTCCAATTATTTCGTTTATAGATAATACTTCTTGCCATATTCCTACTAGAATCTCTTCTACCTCATTTTGGGGTGCTTCATACTCTCCTCCTATTTGCACCTTCTTCTCTGGCTCTGGTAATGCTTTTTTGTTAATCTTGCCATTTGGAGTAACTGGCATCTGATCTATCTGAATAAAATATGAAGGAATTATATAATATGGTATTCGAACAGATAATTTCTCCCTCATCTCTGATAGTGAGAGTTCTTTCTCTGATACAATGTATGCACACAAATATTGTTCCCCATTATGATCTACCCGCTCCATTACTACTGCTTCTTTTATTTCTTTAATCTTTAATAACTGACTCTCGATTTCTCCCAGCTCGACTCTAAAACCTCTGATTTGTACCTGATGGTCAATTCTACCCATAAACTCTATATTTCCATCAGATAGCCATCTTGCCATATCTCCTGTTCTATACATCCTTTCCCCTGGTACAAATGGATTCTCTACAAATTTTTCTGCTGTTAACTCTGCTCTATTTAAATAAGCTCTTGCCAATCCATCACCACTTATACAGAGTTCTCCAACAACTCCAACAGGTTGCAACTTATTATTTGAATCAACAATATAAACCCGTGTGTTTGCAATTGGCTTACCAATCGGAATATTGTCATATTGATCATCTAAAACAAAGCTCGTAGTGACAACTGTATTCTCTGTTGGTCCATAATTGTTTATTATTTCATAGTTTTGCTTATTATAATATTTTAATTTATCTCCACCAGTCAGGAGTTTTCGCAATGATCGGTTTTTGATTTTCATAAACTGTTCACAGATTTGGGTAGGCAAAAAGCTAATCGTTATGCCCTTTGCTTCAAAGTATTGATTAAGTCTCTCTACATCTATTTTTATCTCTTCACCAATTATGTATATGGACGCACCTACCATTAAATAGGGGAATATTTCCCAAACTGAAGCATCAAATCCAAAACCCGCATATTTTGTACTTCTATCAGTTTCATCAATCTGGTAGTATTTTTGATGCCACACAGATAAATTAACCAGTGACCTGTGTTCAATCATAGCTCCTTTTGGCTTGCCTGTACTACCTGAGGTGTAAATAATATATGCCAGATCCCATGGATGATTGATAATTTCCAGGTTACTGTGATTACCTTGATACAGTTTTTCATCATCCAGACAGACTATGCTATTATCAAATATAATCTGATCCTTTAAATGTAATTGAGTCAATAAAATCTGAACCTGACTATCTTCCAAAATATATTTGATTCTCTCTGATGGGTAATCAGGATCAATAGGTAAATATGCAGCTCCTGCTTTAAGGATTCCCATCACTCCTATGACCATCTCTAGAGAACGTTCAACCATAATCCCTACAATTGTATCTGGTCTAACCCCTTTTTCTCTTAACAATCTTGCCAACTGATTGGCTTTTTGATTCAGTTTCCTATAAGATAATTCATTGGTTTCAAATACGATCGCTATATTTTCCGGCATCTTTTCTACCTGTTTTTCAAATAAATGATGTATCGTTTGGTCATTTGGGTACTCCGTAATCGTATTATTAAATTCATATAAGAGTTGGTTTTTCTCTTTAACTGTTAATATTTCAATTTCAAATAAATGAATTTCTGGATTAGCTACGACTTCTTCTAAGATTTTAATGAAATGGTAACCCAGCCTCTCAATCGTTTCTCTTTTGAATAATTTTTTCTTATATTCTAAGGTGAAATTGACTTCTTTTTCAACCATTGTAACATTTAAAGTCAGATCAAATTTTGCAACTTGTTTCTCAAATGGGTATGATAACATCGCAAAATCAGTTATTTCTATTTTTTTCATATCCATATTTTGGAATGCGAAAACTATATCAAACAATGGATTCCTACTTAAATCTCTAATAACCCCTAGCTTTTCAACCAGTTCATCATACTGATAATCTTGATTCTCATATCCCTGTAAAACATTCTCCTTAACTTCAAATAAAAAACTATCAAATTTTTTATTTCCCCTCAGTTTATTTCTGAAAGGTAGCATATTGACAAACATTCCTACTATGTTCTGTACATCTTCGCGCTGTCTTCCAGCAATAGGTGAACCAACTATCAGGTCTTCTTGATCTGAGTATTTATAAAGTAATATATTATATACTGCAAATAAAACCATATATACAGTTGCTTGATGGTTTTTTGCCAAACCCACTAGCTGATCTGTTAATTCTCTATTTATTGAAAACTCTATACCAGCACCTTCGAAATTTTGATATGGAAGTGGTACATGATCTGTTGGAAAATTCAATAATGGTATTTCACCTTTAAATTGCTCAAGCCAATATTCTTCTTGCTGTTTAAATTTATTGTCAATTTTCATCTTTTCTTGCCAAACAGCATAATCTTTATATTGCACCTTTAATTTTGGTAAATGAATTCCCTCATAAAGATTTGAAAGTTCACGGATTAAAATTTCGATAGAAAAACCATCAGATATAATATGATGTATATCAAACATAATGAATTGTGTACCGTTAGAAAGTCTCATAACTCTTGCTCTGAATAATGGTGCTTTACTTAAATCAAACGGGCGAATAAACTCTTTAATTTTTTCATCAATTTCTATTTCATCTGCCTCTAAATATTCTATAGCAAATTCTACATCATTATTAATCTTTTGCACAGGTTCATCGCCTATTACTGCAAAACTCGTTCTTAGCGTCTCATGTCTTTCAATCAATTTTCTACATGACTTTTCAAATCGTTCCTGATCTATACTTCCCTTAATCTCCATAACAATTGGCATATTGTAACTAAGTCTATCTTTGTCCAATTCATTTAATATAAATAGTCTTTTTTGAGCAGATGACAAAGGATAGTACTCTTTCTCTTCAACAGGATAAATCAATGAACATTTACTTTTTTGGGCATGCTCTATATATTTTGCGAGGCTTTTTATAGTTGGCCTTTCAAACAGTTCCTGTAATGCTAACTCTACATCTAACTTTTTATGAATTTTAGCTAAGAGAGTCATCGCCCTTAATGAATGACCTCCTAAGTCAAAAAAATTATCATTTACCCCTATTCTATTGTTAGTTTCCAGTACTTCTTGCCATATTTTTGCTAAACCCTTTTCTGTTTCCGTTTCAGGTACAATGTATTCAACTACTGTAGCAATATTTAAATCGAATTCGAGCAAAGCATTCCGATCAATTTTCCCATTTGGAGTGAACGGTATTTTCTCAATTCTCATAAAAAATGATGGGATCATATAAGATGGCATCTTTTGAGAAAGATATTCTTTAAGCTCAGTGACCGTAAATTCTCTCCCAGAAACAATAAATGCACATAAGAAATTATTTCCGATTCCATCTTTTCTTGTTATTACAATAGTTTCCTTAATATCCGCATGCCTTAACAGTTGATTCTCAATCTCTCCTAGTTCAACTCTAAAACCTCGCACTTTCACTTGATGGTCTATTCTTCCAAGAAATTCGATATTTCCATCTGGTAGCCATCTCGCTAAATCTCCTGTCTTATACATTCGTGTACCTAGTATGAATGGATTACTAACAAATTTTTCCGCTGTCAAATCAGCTTTGTTTAAATAACCCTCTGCCAAGCCTGCACCAGTAATACATAATTCTCCGACAGCTCTATAAGGTACAAGACGATGATTTTGATCTATAATATAAATTTGTGTGTTAGCTAAAGGTATCCCAATTGGAACCTTTTTACCAGTCGATGGTTTTTGTCCATATTTATAAAATGTTGCACAAATTGTCGCTTCTGTAGGCCCATAACCGTTGATAATCTGCATTTTCGGATGTAAAGTTAAATAATCTTCCAAAATATAATCTTGAATTGGTTCTACCCCAACTAACATCTTATTTAGTTTAAGCTTTTCCTGACGTAAGTGTCCATATAGTTCCTTCAAAATTGTAGGTGGAATATAAGTAAAAGTAATTTCATCATCAATAATGGTTCTCGTCAGTTTTAAAATATCAGGAATCATCTCATTATTGAAAAGAACCAAAGTAGCACCGGAGGAAAGTGGTAGAAAAATTTCACAAACACTAACATCAAAAGAAATATTAGTTAAACTCAGGCAACGATCTCCTATTCCTATACCGTCTTCAAATTGGTCTATAATATTGAATAAAAAATTGTTCAAAGCTCTATAAGGAACCATTACACCCTTTGGATTGCCAGTAGATCCAGAAGTATAAATGATATAGGCTAAACTATCCATTTTATCTATTGAATCCAAAGTTCTTAAATTGGAATCTTCACCCATATATATACTTTTTTCTTCTAAAGCAATAACTTGTCCATTAAAAACAATAGTATTTGTCAAATATTCATGGGTTAATAAAAGATTTGCACCACTGTCTTCTAACATATATTTAACTCTTTCATTAGGATAGGCTGGATTAATAGGCAAGTATGCTCCGCCAACTTTCAAAATACCTAAGATACCTACAATCAGTTCAATAGACCGTTCTGCCATGATCCCTACTGGCTGATTTTTAGTAATCCCTATATTTCTCAAAGTTCTAGCTAACTGATTAGCCCGTTGATTTAATTGCATAAAAGTTATTTCTTCATTCATATATTTTACTGAAATTTTATTAGGTATTTTTTCTGCCCAGTCTTCAAATAATCCACAGACATTTTTATCCTTCGGGAAAGATAGATTTTCCCTATTAAAATGAGTTAGTAAAAATTCTTTTTCTTCTTTTGAAAGCATCTCAACCTCTTCCAACTTGCCTTTCGGGTTTTCCAATACAGAAACCAGTAAGTTAGTAAAATGTTTTGCCAAACTTTGTATGCGTTTCTCATCAAACTTAAAAATATCATAAATAAAATGTACTATGATCTGATCGCCTAACTCTACAGCCAGGGTTAGATCAAAATTTATTGTTTCTACTATGGTATCCACTTTTATCTTTAAATGGTTCATTTCGCTAGCAAGTTGTCTATCTAAAGGATAATTTTCAATAACCACAATAGAGTCAAAAATATCTTCTTTAGAATCAATTTCACTGCAGTTTTTAATCTCTACCAATGAAAAATTTTCATATTTGGTTCTTTCTTTGAGAACAAGATCAATATCCTGCAAAAGCGATATAATACTTTCCACTACAACCTTGTTTACTCGAAGTGGAATTGTATTGATAAATAATCCGACCATTTCTTCTAAATTTTCAATATTTGCGTTTCTTCCTGATACAGTTGTACCAAAGACAACATCCTGAGCATTATTGTACCTTTGAAGTAGCATCCCCCATAAACTATAAATTACAGTAGCAGTAGTGATATGATTCTCTATAACTAGTTCATTAATTCCACGAGTTAAACCTTGATCTATTGTGAGAGTAAAACGGTTTATCTCAGAATGCTCTTTTTCTATATCTAATGAAATCGGAAGTAAGGTTTTACTATCAAATCCAGCTAAATATTCAGTCCAATAGTTTTTTTGTTCATTTTTATTCTGTTTTTGTAGCCAGTTGATAAATTTCTTAAATGAATTTTTTGTAAGTTTTTCTAATCCAAGTCCATCTGACAACCTATTATAAGCTTGAAAAAGTTCTTTCAAAATAATTCCATTACTCCATCCATCAAACAAAATATGATGATTACTTATTATCATCATAGACTCTTCAGCACTTAGGAAGATTAATATTACTCTGAGAGGCTCAGTAGAGATATCTACTTTTTCCTTTTGAGCTTGTTCTTTAATCATCTTAAGTCTTTTTTCTTTTTCCAAATCATCTAAATTTGATAAATCATGACTTCTGATTGGTAATTGATAAGATTTTAATAAGATTTGCATAGGATTAGGGAGTTTCTCCCATACAAATACCGTTCTTAACAATTCATTTGATTCAACAACATGAGCCCATGCCGTTTTCATCGTTTCCAAATTTAATTTCCCATGAATGGTCAAGCATAACTGTTCGAAATAATGTTTACTTTCTGGATTTTTCAAAAAATGAAACAATATTCCTTCTTGCATTGGTGTTAATGCAAGTATATCTTGTACATTTTGTTTTTCAATTTTTCCTTGCCGTTTATACATACACAATCCCCTTTCACAGCAAAATCTTTATACCTAATAATTTATATATTTCCAATATTTTATATAATATAGAATACTCTCCTTCTTAGATTGATTATATTTGGAACAATTTCTTTCCATAATAATAGTTTAATTCGTCAACATTTCCAAAATTCCTTTGTTTTTTTTAGTTTCCCAGTTATGCCAAAAAAATTTTAGCGTATAACGCTGGTGATATATATAATATTTAATAAAACTGATAAATAATAAAACAAAAAGATCTCTGAGTATCCAAAGACCTTTTTGTTTTATGCCCTTTCTCACCTTTTTCTTTATCTTTTGAGATAAGACCCCCACTGAAGCCCCAATGTTCAGCTTTAGCTGAACGAGTTCACTCCAGATAATAATGCCTCTTCGCTATATCACCAGTCGTTTAAAACTCGCTGGTGTTTCTGAACCTCTTTTTACAGAAGATGCCTTAGAACACATTCATTCCAGTTTAAATGAGCTTATTCGTCGAATTAATTCTCTTGTTAGATTAACTCTATTATCTGCAGCAAAAGAAAAGCTTAAAGCCATAGATTCTGAATTCATCTTTAAAGCTCATAATGAACTCGAAATCAACGTCTAAATTTGTATTCACATTTAAGTTTCAGGATACGACGATAAGAACCTCTTCTTCTTTAGAGGGGATAGGGCTCTGCAAAGATGCAACCCGAGCACTCTAAAGACCCGAGAGTTAAATCTCTCTAATGTAGAAGGGATACTTAAAGTGGTATCCTGATTTTATTTTATTTTAACTTTTGGGTAAGTTACAAAGCGATAAATCTTGGGATTTTCAAAACCTGCTGAAGTTAAAAGCAAATTGTTCATATTAATTCACTCCAATATGTCGGAGAACGTTGTTGCATGGGAGACGTTTCAAAGACTTGGCTTAATCTTTGAAATGTGTGCTGGTCTGTTCCAGAGCCCAACCCTCGCCAGTACGAGCACGAAGACATTTCCCCAAATCATATCTAGCTCTTCTATTTCAATTGCATATATAAGGTATTCGGATAGAATTCAAGCTTTTTATAAAACCATATCGTAGATTCATTCTCTTGGGATACTGTTACCCCAATCACTTTACAATTCTTTTCTTTCATCCATTCTATATGTTTAATTACAAGTTTCTTCCAAATTCCATTCCCTCTATTAGTCTCATCAACATGCAGTGATTCAAGCTCTCCCTTCCCATCAATTATCGTTGATATACAATATCCAATATACTCATCATTGCTTATGGCGACAGTTATTTTCATTGTCTCCTCATTAAACACACCGAAAGCTTTGATTCTCTGATCAAAACTAATAAAACGGTATGATTCCTTGAAGTATTCTGAACTATTCTCATGATACTGTCTATTTTTTTCCCAAAGGCTCTTGATGACTGCAATTTCATCATAAGAAATATCAAAGATCTCATTCACGATTATCTATCTCTTCATAATTTTTTTCTACGCACACAGACGGAAGCCAGCGCGTAAATTTATTCATATATAGTTTAGCATTGCTGCACATATAAGGCATAAACGAAGTTCCTGGGACGTAGTGGAGGGAATTTGGGCGAAGCGATAGCATCCTCGTTTATGCCATGTTAAGTGTAGTTGGACGGTCTTTAAAGTTCTAAAATTTTCGTTTCATCTGATTTCTGTAATCTTTTCTTTTTGGATGGAAGATAATAATTTGTCGAATATGATTCTTCAATTTTTTGATTTCCTGATTTGCTAAAACGTAAATTAATTTTCTTCCCTTTCCCCCACTTTTTATATACCTTTAATGATGGGTTCAATTTGCTATCCTTAGCAAACTTCTTTAATTCCTTCATAATCACTGTTAATTTTGATAAATTTCCTTCACAGACTCTTTCTAAATATGGAATCCTTCCATGACGCCAATCCTCATAATTCTTCTGAGAAAGTCTATTCATCTTGATTAATAAGTCAACTGCACTCACATATCCATTTTCAGATACTAACGCTCCAGCTGTTTCTCTTACTTTCTTCTTTAATTGCTCTCTATTCACATTTATTCATCTCCAGTTATCTCAGGTGATATATCATATGTATGTTATCCTTCTCTTTGAATCCCAATTTTTTATAGTAACCCAAAGCTTGTCTATTCGTTGGAGTCACTTCCAGACTAAATGCTGATACTTTATTACAATATACATTGAATATATAGTCAAAAAATTTTGTAGCAATTCCTTGATTCCTACTAGTTGGACTTACAAATAATTCATCAATATTTAAGATATCTCCACCATATTCATTACTCCAATAAAAAATCAAAATTGCATAACCTACTATTTGTGCATTTTCTTCAAATACAATAATCTTGCCTTTTTCAGGATGTGAAGACAATTCATTAATTGTTTTGTCAACCTTCTCCTGAGTAATAACTTCACCTTCTGGATCTTCATGATATAAAGCAAAAATCATATCGATTATTTCCGAATAATCTCCCGATTTATAGTTTCTAAAAATTATCATACTGTCTCTTCCTCTGAAACGATACTAAGATATTTTCTTACCAATTCTTGTGCTTTTGCAACACCTTCTTCAGTTATATATACTGATTTTGATCGATTACTTCCTTTAATATATCCTTCTTCGCTCAATTCATCTAAAATTTCATACGGGTAACCTTTCCAACTTCTCTGTAATTCACCCAAGAATCTATCTTTTTCATTCCATGATGTTAGATACAATAAAAGTAAAGATAATTCCTTGATTTTTTCTTCCATAAAAAGTACATCTCCTTTTTTT
Source organism: Halanaerobiales bacterium (assembly GCA_030627905.1). GTDB lineage: Bacteria > Bacillota > Halanaerobiia > DY22613 > DY22613 > JAGMES01. The sequence goes on along the minus strand of DAOVRZ010000061.1, from coordinate 179 downwards.
TGAAAGCCTTATAGAGTCTGTTTCCCTTACTCAAATTCAAACTTAACCTTTAGATTCTCGTCAAGAATCAGTCGTGCCTGATACTTCTTCCCCGTCTTTTTAGACTTAAAACCTTTAAGTATCGCAGTTCTTCTCTTTTTCAGGAGAGTATTCACTTGGTTAGGGGTCAGCGTCTTACT